>CAKTGW010000013.1 GCA_934561725.1 uncultured Oscillospiraceae bacterium | reverse complement strand
GGTTAAAAGTTCTCTTGGTCCGCTGGCTTCGGAAGAGACAATTGCGGAATACCGGCACCAGCTGTATTTTGATCGGCCTCTTCTTGTACAATGGGGCCATTGGCTGGCAGGGATCGTTACCAAGGGCGACTTCGGCACATCCCTTTATACGCACCGCGCAGTATCCATTGATATTGCACAGTATCTGCCCAGAAGCCTTGAATTGTGCATTTTGGCGGCAGTTCTGATTTTGGCTTTCGGTGTTCTGCTGGGCACAATATCTGCTCTGTTCCGTAATACATGGGTGGACAATCTGATCCGGTTTGTGTCTTATTTGGGAATTGTTACCCCCGCTTATGCGTTCGGCATTATTTTCATGCTTTTATTTGCGTACCACCTGCACGCTTTCCCGATTGGCGGATTTCCGAATATTCCGGACAGCATTCATATCACAGGGGCGCCGGCGCTGGATTGCCTTCTCTCCGGACAGTTCGGATTATTTGTTCAATGTATGCGCAGCTATTTTTTGCCATGTATCAGCGTCGCAATCGGTTCCGTTGCCTATCAAGCGCGGATTCATCGCTCCTCTATGGTGGAAAACATCAATGCCGATTACATTGCATTTGCAGAAGTAGCTGGTGTGAATAAATGCAAGCTCATCTGTAAGCACCTGATGAAGCCTTCCTTTATTCCAACTTTGACCGTATATGGCCTGCAGGTAGCATCTTTGCTTGGAAACGCTTTTATCATTGAGAATATATTCCGTATTAACGGTTTTTCACAGTATGCGCTGAATGTGATTCTGAATAAGGACCCTTACGGGATCATTTCGGTAACAATGATATTTGGTATTATGTTTTCTGTGATCAATATGCTGGTAGATATCGGTGTTGCCCTGTTAGATCCCAGAATTCGACTGAGAGGAGAGAGTTGAGATGGTAATGGTACATTCCACGCTGGAAGCGCAGCAGTACAATCCAAGAAAAGAAGCGTTTAAGCGCGGCTGGTACAAATTCTCGCACAATCCAATGTCGATGGTCGGGCTGTTCATTGTACTTCTTACATTTTTACTGACGGTGTTCTGCACCGCAATAGCGCCGTATTCCGAAGATGCCGGCATTGTGACCCATATGTCTGAAACCTTTCAGGCTCCCAGTATGGCGCATATTTGCGGTACCGACGATTACGGCAGAGACATTTTCAGCCGTATGCTGATTGGCCTGCGGCCGTCATTGGCAATTGCGGCGCTGGTTTTGGTAATTTCTGTTCCACTCGGCGTTGTGCTCGGTTTGATTTCCGGCTATTATCAGGGAACGATGATTGACGCTGTGATCACCAGAATTACAGAGCTTTTTATGTCGATTCCTCCGCTGATCCTGGCAATGGTCGTTTGCTGCATGTTTACAAATAACTATTTATTCTGTGCTTTGGGCATCGCCAGTGCATGGTGGCCGTGGTATACCCGCATTACCTATAACTTGGTTGCCTCCTTAAAGAATGAACTCTATATCACTTACACAGAGCTGTCTGGTGTCAGTATGTCAAAGATCATTTTCAGCGAGATGCTGCCAAATCTTGCTTCGTCGATTGTTACAAAGATGACGCTGGATACCGGCAGTATCATTCTGACAGCATCCAGTATGAGCTTTGTCGGGCTGGGTGTTCAGCCGCCGACGCCATCGTTGGGCTCTATGGTTTCCGACGGTGTTGCGTATCTTCCTGACTTTTGGTGGATGTCTGTTATGCCGGCAATTGCTGTTGTCGTTATTGTTATGGGGTTCAATTTGCTGGGCGATGGACTGACGGATGTGTTGAATGTGGAGGAAAAATAATGGAGCGAGTGTTGGATGTTCAAAACCTTTCGGTTGGATATAAGGTCTATGAAGGTACGCTGGATGTCATTCCGGGATTGTCTCTTCATGTAGACGCTGGGCAGCGTGTTGGTCTGATCGGCGAAACAGGCTGCGGTAAAACTACAGTGCTGAAAGCTGCCACCGCTGTTCTGCGCATTCCCCCGGCAATTATGAAGGCCGGAGCCATCCAGGTGTGTGGCGTGGATATCAAAAGCCGTGGCGGAGTACATAATGTCCGCAAAAATGTATCCATGATTTTTCAGGATCCATCATCCTCGCTGAATCCGACGCTAAAAATCTCGACCCAGATGATGGATATTCTGAAAAGTCAGTTTCCGGGCCTAAAAAAGGCAGACTATCGCAGGAAAATGATGGACGCATTGAAAAATGTATCTATGCCTGCCCCGGAACGCGTTCTGGACAGCTATCCGATTCAGTTATCCGGCGGTATGCGCCAACGTATCTGCATCGCAATGGCTTTGATGAAAGATACGCGTTTGATTATTGCCGACGAGCCAACCACGGCATTGGATGTAACAATTGAAGAACAGATTTTGGAGCTTCTGGATCAATTGGTACAAAAGCAGAAGAAATCTCTGATTATTGTCAGCCATGCGTTAGGCGCAATTCGCAAAATTACAGACTTCGTTTATGTAATGTATGCGGGAAATATTGTGGAATACGGCCCGACGACAGAGGTGTTTGCAGATCCACGACACCCATACACAACCGGATTGCTGGCAGCAACGCCGAAACTGACTGGAGACGGTATTGCGGATGGTATTGCAGGCGATATCCCCAGTTATATCAATCCGCCGGCGGGATGCCGTTTTGCAGATCGCTGTCCGCGAGCGAGTGAACGGTGCCGAGCAGCGGCACCGACATTAAAAGAACTGCCCGGAACCCAGCGAATGGTGTCTTGTTTTGCAGCAGAGGAGGCGAAATCAATATGAGCGGCGAAGCAATGCTTCGGGTTAAAAATCTGCGAAAGGAATTCAAGACCAAGTTTGGAAATCTTATCGCGGTGGACGGAATAAATTTTGAGATCAGAAAAGGCGAGATCTTTGGACTCGTTGGTGAGTCGGGCTCTGGGAAATCAACGATCGGCTCAATGGTTGTAGGCGCATATGGCCCAACAGACGGCGAGATCATATTTGACGGCACAGATATTTCCATGCCGGCGCGGCAGCGCTCTGCAGAATTGAAGCAGAAGATCCAGCTGGTGTTTCAGGATCCCGGCGGATCGCTCAATCCACGAAAAACTATTCGCCAAATTTTGTCTGTTCCGGTGAAGCACTTTGCTGAAAAAGCGCTGACCGCAAAAGAAGTGGAGGAGCGCGTCAGAAATGCCATCTTGCAGGTAGGGCTTCCGTTGAGCTATTTGGATAAATACCCGCGCAATATTGGCGGCGGAGAAAAACAGCTGATTTGTGTAGCGCGCGCCTTGGCAGCAAAACCCCGCTTCATCGTGCTGGATGAGCCAACTTCGGCCCTGGATGTATCGATTCAGGCGAAGGTGACCAACAAATTGCGAGTACTTCAGCAAGAAAATGATCTGTCCTACCTGTTCATTACACACAACATGTGCCTGGTACGCAATATCTGCGATCGCTTAGCCGTTATGTATCTCGGAAATATTTGTGAATATGCAGATACAGCCGAGTTCTTCAACAATCCAAAGCACCCATATACGCAGATGCTTTTGGCATCTATTCCGGTTTTGAGCAATGACGAAGAACTGCTAAAGCCGCAAAAGGTCAAATCTGTTGGTGAAATCCCATCTCCGCTGAATAAGCCTGCCGGCTGTCCGTTTAATCCAAGATGCCCATTCAAAAAAGCAATCTGTACGGAAATAACACCGGAAATGCGGGAAGTCGGGCCTGGACATTATGCCTGTTGTCATTGCATTGATTGATCAGGATAATGATAGGGAACACATTCCATGATGAGCAAAGACCGCATCACCGCAAATCAAAGCAAAAAGAAAGTGCCGGGAATCAATGATTTCCGGCACTTTTTGGCACTGCGAGAGAATTTGAAATTCCGCCCTATGTTACGGAGTCTGTTCAATAGGTGCGAATAAGCTTGAATAACTCCCGAAGCCTGTGGCTTAACAGTGATCAAATTCAAACTTATTACTGTGGCATATCCATCTCTCACAATCTCAGCCAAGGTCTGGAAATTCTTTCACGGGCTGCCGTTTCCAGCGGAACGTCCAAAACTATAAGCTTCTCCTTTGCATCAGCCTTATATAGCAGACTTCCATCCGGACCGGCCACCAACGATTGTCCCGCAAAAGTCAACTCGCCCTCCGGACCAACACGGTTGCACATTGCCACATACGCAGTATTTTGAAACGCCTGTACACGAACCTCCCACTCAAACAGTTCCAAAGGCTCTCCTTCAATGTTTGCCGTAGGAATGATAATAAGGTCTGCGCCCTGCTGCGCACAGGCGCGAATACCATCTGGAAGATGCCGGTCAAAGCAGATCACAATACCGATTTTCCCAAACGGTGTGTCATACACTTTGAAACCATCATCGGAAGGTGTATAGTAATCCTGCTCATAAAAATACTTTGCCTGCGCGATATGCACCATTTTGGAAATGCCCATGATCCTGCCGTCGGCACCCAGCATCAGCGAAGCATCGTACCGCAGATCTCCCTGCTTTAAGTACACATTGGGACTGGCGCAGAGCTGCAGGCTCCGGCAGGTATCCCGAATGGCAGTGATCTCCGGGCCATCCCTGCGCATTGCCCAAGGCTCGGCATCCTGTTTTTCATACTGAGGAAAAAACGGCGTCAGCTGCACTTCAGGAAAAAAGATCAGATCTGCCCCTGCTTTTGCCGCCTGCTCCATATAATAAATGGTTTTTTCGAGGTTGCGGTCAACAGAACTGCCCATTTGCATCTGGGCCATGGCAAGCCTCACGGTCATCACCCTTTATTTTAAGGTTTCATTCATGCTGCCGGTGCGATATCCCATCAGATCCAGTGTTACATATGTGAAGCCGAAAGATTTCAGCTGCAAATAAATATTCTTCCGTACATCGTCCGCCAAAATCTTCTCAAATTCCTCAGGCATGATCTCAATTCGAGCAATCGTACCGTGAATACGAACGCGCACCTGGTGGAATCCCAGATCCAGCAGCAGCTGTTCCGCCCGGTCCACCATTGCCAGCTTTTCCTCGCTGATGGTCTCGCCATAAACAAACCGGGAAGACAGGCAGGCAAAGGATTGCTTGTTCCAGGTCGGCAGACCCAACTGCCGGGAAAGCTCCCTGATTTCAGCTTTGCTCAGTTTTGCCTCCCGCAGCGGGCTTTTTACTCCCAGCTCCTGAACAGCAATGAGCCCGGGGCGGTAGTCTCCGTTATCATCCATATTGGAGCCTTCTACCACAGCAGAGAGCCCGTGTTCCTTTGCAATGCTCCAAATCTTTTCAAACAGTTCATGCTTGCAGAGATAGCATCGGTTTTTCGGATTCTGCCGGAAGCCCTCAATATCCAGCTCCTCAGACTGGCAGACAATATGACGAATACCATTTTGTCTGCAATAGTCCTCCGCCTCCTTCAATTCCCGCTTAGGAAAGGAACAGGAGGCTGCGGTAACTGCAATCACTTGGTCTCCCAGCACATCGTGAGCGACCCGCAGCAGGAAGGTCGAATCAACGCCACCGGAAAATGCCACGGCCACGCTGCCAAGGGAGCGCAGATAGTTCTGCAATTTTATATATTTTTCATTTGTATGTTCCATACAACTCTCCTCAATGTCTTAGTGATTCGGATCGATTGACAATTGCCATGTTAATACCTAAAATGCCCAATTTCATGATCGATCTTTCTATACCAATTAAAACAGTTGGTTTTTGGGATTATAGCGTGATTGCTTTGCTTTGTCAATAGCTATTTTGAAGATTATGCCATTCGGACAAATAATATATTAACCCACTATTTTGGTTATTGACATGAAATCACTGGCCATTTATAATAAAGCCAGTTTTTAAAGCCCGAAAAATACAATGAAGAAAGAGGCAGTCTGCCTTCTGCTCAGAGACAGAGTTCCGGAGCACTGTGCCAGAACAGCGTGTTAGGGAACAGCGGGGTGCCCGTTACAGCAAAGGGTGTGTCCCTGCACCCGCAAGGAGGTCCCGCAGAATGTGGGATGAACAGAAGTGGCATCATGGGTATAGCGCTCGTCTTCTATGAATAGAAGATGGGCGTTTATTTTGAGGTGAATTTCAGCCTGATGGCAGTCGTGAAGGTCAGCAATACGCTGTTGAGTATTGGAACAGCGGGTGCGGCCAGCGTTATGGGCGTATATAATCAGCATCAACAAGCTGCGTGATATGGGGGCTGCTCATTCTGGGGAGCTATGAAGGAGACCATCCAGCTGAATGAAACATCAGGAAAATATCGGGAGGATATGAAAATGAACAGTCATATTGAGACAAAGTGTGTTCACGGCGATAAGCACAAGTATCAGGAAAGCACCCGTGCCGTCAGCGTTCCAATTTACCAGACCGCATCCTTCAGTCATACGGAACTCGGACATAACGGCAGTGGGTTTGACTATACCCGGGAATCTAACCCTACCCGCCAGCATCTGGAGGAAACGCTCTCCTCTCTTGAGGGAGCCGCCGATACTATGGCGTTCAGCTCCGGTATGGCCGCCGTTTCAGTCTGTTTCGGACTCTTTCACCCCGGAGATCACATTGTCTGCTCCGAAGACCTGTACGGCGGCACAGTCCGCCTGCTGCATGATGTGGTGGAACAAAACGGCCTGTCCGTCTCTTTTGTGGATACAACTGACTTAAACGCGCTGCAAGCAGCTCTGCGGCCCGATACCAAGGCAATTTATATTGAAACGCCCAGTAATCCAATGATGAATGTAACCGATATCCGTGCCTGTGCGGAACTGGCTCACAGCCGCAGCATCCTGTTGGTGGTGGATAACACGTTTCTTTCTCCCTACTGGCAAAACCCCATTGCCTTGGGCGCGGATTTGGTCCTTCACAGCGGAACTAAGTTCCTGGCGGGGCATAACGATACGATCTCCGGCTTTCTGTGCAGCGCCAATCAGACGATAGCAGACCGTGTCCGCCTGCTTTCCAAAACGCTGGGCAATACGCTCAATCCCTTTGACTCCTGGTTGGTGCTGCGCGGCATCAAAACCCTGGCCGTGCGCATGGAGCGGCAGCAGGAAACCGCTAAAAAACTGGCTGATTGGTTGGCTCAGCACCCCAAAATCCAAAAAGTCTATTACATCGGCATGCCGGAGCACCCCGGTTACGCCGTCAATGCAAAGCAGGCCCGCGGCGCAGGCAGCATGATCTCATTCAGTACGGACAGCCGGGAAACCGCTACCCGGGTGCTGGAACGGGTTCGGATCATCACCTTTGCCGAGAGTCTCGGCGGTGTGGAATCCCTGATAACCTATCCGGTCATACAGACCCACGCAGATGTTGCACAGGAGGTTCGTGAGCATCTGGGTATCACTGAACGGCTGCTGCGGCTCTCTGTTGGTCTGGAAAACGCAGATGATTTGATTGCTGATTTGTCACAGGCACTGGAGGATTGAACATGACACACTATAATTTTGATGAAATAATCGATCGGCGTAATACCAACAGTCTGAAATATGACTTTGCCGTGGAGCGGGGCCGGCCTGCGGATGTGCTTCCTCTCTGGGTGGCAGATATGGATTTTCGGGCGCCGGAACCTGTACTGGACGCCTTGCAGAGATCGATAAATCATGGTATCTTTGGTTACAGTGATGTGAAAGAGGACTACTTTGAAGCAGTGTCCGGCTGGTTCAAAACCCACTTCGGCTGGGAGACGCAGCCGGAGTGGCTGGTCAAAACGCCGGGCGTGGTATTTGCTCTGGCCATGGCAGTACGGGCGCTGACACAGCCCGGTGACAGCGTGCTCATTCAGCCGCCGGTCTATTACCCGTTCTTCAGCGTTATTCAGGACAATGGCAGAAACGTTGCGGAAAGTCCCCTGGTTTATGAGAACGGCAGATACACCATAGATTTTGAGGATTTTGAGCGCAAGATCGTGGAGCAAAATGTAAAGCTGTTCATCCTGTGCAGCCCGCACAATCCGGTGGGCCGGGTTTGGACGCTGGAGGAACTGCGGCATTTGGGGCAAATCTGTCAAAAGCACGGCCTCTATGTGGTCTCTGATGAGATCCACTGCGATTTTGCTTTTTCGGAGCATCCTCACCACAGCTTTCCGCGAGCCGTACCGGAATTATCGGACCGGACCATTGTCTGTACCGCTCCCAGCAAAACCTTTAATCTGGCGGGCCTGCAGGTGTCCAACATCTTTATTCCGGGAAAAGATGTCCGTGCTAAATTTGAAAAAGAGATTGACCGCGCCGGGTATTCCCAGCTCAACAGCTTGGGGCTGGTCGCCTGTCAGGCGGCCTATGAAGGCGGCGGAGAATGGCTGGAACAGTGCAGGACATATCTGCGGGATAACCTGAACTTCCTTCGGACATTTCTGCAGGAGCGGATCCCACAGATCAAGCTGGTGGAGCCGGAGGGGACTTACTTTGCATGGCTGGACTGTTCAGGACTTGACCTGGACTGCCGCGGCCTGAACGACCTCATCATAAAGCGGGCGAAACTCTGGTTGGATGCAGGGCACATATTTGGGCAGGATTCCGCTCAATTTCAGCGGATCGTTCTGGCCTGTCCCCGCGCTGTTCTCTCTCAGGCTCTGGAGCAATTGGAACAGGCGGTGCGGGAGTCAATATGAGGACTCCGCAAAGAAGTTCATATGCCAACACAGCTCCCGGCTTGGTTCTGTCAGGATCGAGCCGGGAGCTGCTGTTTATCTGTTTTTATGGAAAAAGAAAGGCTGTCCTATCATAGGACAGCCTTTCCTCAAAATTTGTCTTAATCCGCAAACAGCGGAGTGGAGAGATAGCGGTCTCCGGTATCCGGCAGCAGAGCCACGATGGTCTTGCCCTTGTTTTCCGGCCGCTTGGCCAGCTGAATAGCCGCCCACACGGCGGCACCGGAAGAGATACCTACCAGCACACCCTCTTTTTTGCCGATGAGCTTGCCTGTGGCAAAGGCATCATCGTTCTCCACGGCGATGATTTCATCATAAACAGAGGTGTTCAGCACGTCAGGAACAAAGCCCGCACCGATACCCTGGATCTTGTGAGCACCTGGAGTACCCTTGCTCAATACGGGGGAGCCGGCGGGTTCCACCGCTACTACCTTTACATTGGGGTTCTGACTCTTCAAATACTCGCCGGTGCCGGTGACTGTGCCGCCGGTGCCAACGCCTGCCACGAAGATATCCACCTTTCCGTCGGTGTCCTCCCAAATCTCAGGGCCGGTCGTAGCCTTATGGACAGCGGGATTGGCGGGATTCACAAACTGGCCGGGGATGAAGCTGTTAGGTATTTCCTCTGCCAACTCATTGGCCTTGGCGATGGCACCCTTCATGCCCTTGGAACCTTCTGTCAGCACCAGCTCCGCACCATAAGCCTTCATGAGCTGGCGGCGCTCCACGCTCATAGTCTCGGGCATCACGATGATAATACGGTAGCCGCGGGAGGCAGCCACAGAAGCCAAGCCAATGCCGGTGTTGCCGGAGGTAGGCTCGATGATGACGGAGCCGGGCTTTAAAAGTCCCTTGGCTTCAGCATCATCAATCATGGCCTTGGCGATGCGGTCTTTTACGCTGCCAGCAGGATTGAAGT
>CAKTGW010000012.1 GCA_934561725.1 uncultured Oscillospiraceae bacterium | reverse complement strand
ACGTCCTTCAGCTGGTGGGCTGGACCGCCATTATGATCTATGATGGCGCATTGGCCATCGGCGGCATCTTCTCTGTGGGCCACTGGGTATGGTGTCTGGTCATCGGCGGTCTCATTATCCTCTGGATCGCCGTGGGCATCACGGATCTGGGCTGGATCAACCGGATCACCATGGCCGCACTCTTTATCCTCACACTGGTCCTGTGCAAGGTGATCTTCTTCTCCGGCAGCGCCATGACCGCAGCGGGCGAGGCAATGACCTTCGGCGCAGCCGTAGAGTTGGCCGTAGCCATGCCCCTGTCCTGGCTGCCGCTGATCAGTGACTATACTCGCGAGGCAGAAAAACCTGTTCAGGCTACCTGGGCCAGTGTGATCGTCTACGGTCTGGTCTCCTGCTGGATGTATGTGATCGGCATGGGCGCGGCTATCTTCACTGGTGAATACGACATTGCCGTGATTATGGTAAAGGCCGGCCTGGGTATTGCCGCCCTGATCATTCTGGTTTTCTCCACCGTGACCACCACCTTCCTGGACGCCTGGTCCGCCGGTATTTCCGCAGAGTCCCTGTCTCAGAAGATCGACGGAAAGAAAACTGCCCTTGCCGTGACCGTGGTCGGCGTGATCGGCGCCATCGTGTTCCCCATGGACGATATCACCGGCTTTCTTTATCTAATCGGTTCTGTATTTGCGCCCATGATCGCCGTACAGATCGCGGACCACTTCATTCTGAAGCGGGATCGCTTCGCCGTCAGCGCAGACGTGCGCAGCCTGATCATCTGGCTGATCGGCTTTATTGCCTATCGGATGCTTATGAACGTGGATACGCCTGTGGGCTACACACTGCCGGACATGGTACTCACGATCATCCTCTGTGTGCTGGCCGAAAAGCTGCATCCCACCAAGGCATAGCCCGCCGCATAGCTTTTTGGCTCAAACGGAGAGAAATCCAGTGATTTCTCTCCGTTTTTTCGTTGAGCTGCGGCTTGTATCCCGCAGAGAGCTGTGGTATTCTACTGCTGTGCGCAGCCGGGTACGGCCACCCGGCGCATACATCATAATATTGGGGGACAAATCATGAACAAGAGAAAATACTGGGGCTGTCTGCTGGCAGCTCTGCTGATGCTTACTGGCTGCGGCAATGACAACGCCGCCGGAACTGCCGCTCCGGAAGCAGACACGAGCACACCGGAAGCCGCAGAAAGCTTCACGCCTGCCGAAACACCGGAGGTCTCCACAGAACCTGTAGTGCCGGAAGAGAGTATTCCGGCAGCAGCAACTGTCACCACCGGTCAGCTGGTCTATACCATGGATTACGATATGATGCTGCTGGATGCCGACAGCACCGGCAGCTGGTTTGTAGACAGCCGGATGGATAAGGGCTACGGCAGTCCGTACTATGCCATCAATCCCGGCAGCGGCCAGATCATTCAGGGCGAAGAAGGGGCAGAGGTCGTCCTGTGCGCCAACGGCATCGTCCGTTTCCTTTGGAAAGACAGCAGCGGCCACGAGGTCTCTGCCGATATGGTTTATTTTATGAGCGGAGAGCCGCAGTCCTATACGCTTTGGGCGCAGCTCTACAGTCTGGATGGCGCGCTTCTGGAAGAGCGAGAACTTCTTACATGGACGCAAAGTATGGATGATCCATACTTCACTCTGGTCCTGCCCGCCATGGAAAAGATCGTTGCCGAGCTGGGCGGCGGCAATGTTATGGGATATGATATTCCCCTTTCCGTAACCGCAGACGGCACAGATACCGTGGTCAGCAGCGCTGACGGTGAGCTCCTGCGTCTTTTGAACACCGCACCCGACGGCATTTATGCCTACGGCAGTCAGAATGGCACTATGCTCTCTGTCTATCTGCCGGACATGGATGAAACAGACTTTTATCTCTTCTGAACTGATCTGCAAAAAGCTCCGCATGACAAATTTGTCATGCGGAGCTTTTTTATTTTTCGAAGGTCAGGCGCATCTGATTCCAGGCCACGCCGCCGTGCACCGATTTGGCAGTTATTCCTTCATTTTCAAAGCCGAATTTTGCATAATAGGGCACCAGCGCATCCTTGCACGTCAGCACCAGCCCCCGGCGTCCCTGCATCCGGGCATCCTCGATTGCGCGCCGGAGCAGTTGTCCGGCCAGGCCGCGGCATCTGTACTCCGGAAGGGTCGTCACGCCAAAAATCATCTGCCATGCGCCGTTTTCGTTGTGCAGCTCAGCCCTTTCATACATCTCATCTGTCAGATCCGGCTCGTCCGTTACAAAACCGTCTACAAACGCCGCCAGCCTATCGCCGTCAAACATCAGCCAGAAATGGCCGCCATAATACCGGATGCGCTCCGCAAATTCTTCAGCTGTAGCTGCCTCCGCCGCCGGGAAGCACTGTGCCTCCACAGCTGCGATCGCCTGTAAATCTTCCGGCAATGCCGTTCGTATATGCATATTCTCCCTCCGCTGTTTCATATCTTTCCAATGTAGCCGCCTATGCGGCCTCTCCGGCAAACCCGGTCATATTCATCATAGCATCGATCCGGAGTGTGTCAACAAGCTTTTGTCCATTTCAGAATACGGGAGGACACAATATGAAAACCAAAAAGCTGGATATTCCGCCCATCTGGATAGCCGTTATTCTTTTGTACATCATTGCCTGCATCCTGTCCCCCAACATGCTGTCCTGGAACCAGATCAAAAATCTGCTGAAAATATCCGCGTTTTTGGGAACGGTCTCCCTGGGGCAGACCTTTGCCATTCTTCTGGGCGGGATCGACCTGTCCGTGGCCGGCGTGATCACCGCAACAAACATCATCTGCTGCATGCAGATGGCCTATGGCGAGGGCAGCACGTTTCTGGCCATTGCCATTCCCCTAGCGCTGGGGATTTTTATCGGCTTGCTGAAGGGCGTTATCATCACACGGATCCGAATTCTGCCCATGATCGTTACGCTGGCTCTGAACAATGTTATCTTCGGTCTGGCCCTTATCCTCACAAAGGGCGTCTCCAAGGGCCGCGTTTCCCCCGCCTTTGCCGCTATGGGTGACGGCGCTATGCTCGGTGTGATCCCCTGGACCTTTGTCTTTTTCATGCTGACGGCCGCAATCCTCTTTTTTATCCAGAAAAAGACCAGACTTGGCCGGGAAATGTACGCGGCAGGTGCAAATTACCGCAGCGCATTTATTGCCGGCGTAAATTCTGACGCTGTCATCATCAAGGCCCACATCATCAGCTCCATATGCGCTGTGATCTGCGGGCTGCTTCTGTCGGCATACATCAACCTCCCCAGCTTTGATCTCGGAGATCCCTATGCCACGGACTCCATTGCCGCAGTTGTCATCGGCGGCACACTCATGTCCGGCGGTGTAGGCGGGATCGGCGGCACCATCGGCGGCGCGATCTTTATGACCATACTGAATTCGCTCCTGAACGTTCTGAAAATGGGTATGGGTCCTCAATATATCATCAAAGGTGCGATTATTGTGATCGGTCTTGCCGCCACCAGTCCTGCTGTCCGGAAGCAGATCAAGAGCCGGTTCTGCGGTTTAAAAAAGAACACCTCTGCCGCATAACGGAAATATTTGGCGGCTGTCCCGCTGAATATAGACTATATCAATAGGAGGAAGATCATGAAAAAGTTCATTGCGGTCCTGCTGATCCTCTGCATGACAGCAGGTATCCTATCCGGCTGCGGCTCAGGATCGGAGTCTGCCGTCTCCGCTGCGCCCGAATCTGATACGCCCGCTTCCGCCGCACCCGAGGGGAAAGCATATAAGATCGGCTTCTCCAATAGTTTTTCCGGAAATGCCTGGCGTGCGACCATGCTGGCCTCTCTGGAGCAGGAGCTGGAAAAACACCCCGACGTTGAGCTGATCATTGTAGACGGCCAGAACGACATCAACAAGCAGGTCAGTGATATTGAAAATCTGATTGCCCAGGGCGTTGATGCGATCATGTGCATCCCCGGCTCCGCACAGGCCGTTGAGCCCGCACTGAAGGAGGCCCGCGCCAACGGGATCAAGGTCGCTATTTTCAACATGCCGCTGACCGATAAGGAGGCCTATGATATCTATATTGGCACAGATATGGCCGACAAATCCGACAAGCTGACCCACTGGCTGGGCGACAAGCTGGGCGGCAAGGGCAAGATCGTTATGCTGGGCGGCCCCTCCGGCAACTCCGGAACCGCCATCTGGCGCGAGGTGGCTGACAGGATCCTTGCCGAAGAATACCCCGACATTGAGGTACTGCAATACCGGGACACAGACTGGAAGGAGGATAAAGCCAAGCAGGTCATGACAGATCTTCTGCTGGCCTATCCCGGTCAGATCGACGGCATCTGGTGCGATGGCGGGCAGACGACTGCCGGAGCCATGAAGGCCATGCTGGCCGCCGGAAACGTCAGCATTCCCATTACCGGCAACAGCTGCTATAACTCGATCTTCGGCATGTACAGCGCACTCCACGAGATCAATCCGGACTTTGACTTTGCCATCACGCCGGAGCCCATTTATCAAAGCCGTATCTGCCTGCAGCAGGTGCTCAAGCTGCTGGACGGCGAAGAACAGGAGCAGGATCAGATCATCGACGTTCCCGTGTATACCGGAGAAAATGCCGATATGTATGATGAACGCCTCCCCGACAATCTGTTTACCGATCATGATTTGACCGACGAAAATCTGGAAAAGCTTCTGGGCAGCAACAGCTTCTGACTCTGCCAGTCTTACTGTAAAATGCCTCTGCCTCCTGTCCTGCGGCAGGGGGCAGAGGAAAAGATCGATCCTATCTTCTTACTTGGACGGTGAAGAGCAAATGGAGAGAACACCCTTTCTTGAAGCAAAGCATATAAGTAAGTCCTTCTACGGCGTATACGCCCTGCAGGACGTTGGCCTTACCTGCCGCAGCGGCGAGATCATCGGCGTTATCGGTGAAAACGGCGCCGGCAAATCTACTCTGATGAAGATCATTACCGGCACCTATTCTCTGGAAGCCGGTGAGATCCTGATCGAAGGTGTCAGAGTCAATATCAGCAGTCCGGCGGTTTCCCGCTCCATGGGTATAAATATGGTGTATCAGGACACCCGGCTGGTACCCGAGCTCTCCGTTGCGCAAAATATTTTTCTCGGCAGTGAGATCACCACCGGGTGCGGACTGCTGGATTTTAAGGCCATGCAGGAAAAAAGCGCCGGACTGCTTAAAAAATTCGACATAGATATCGATGTAAACGCCAAAGTAGCCACCCTCTCCATGGCGCAGATGCAGCTGGTCGAGATCGTAAAGGCCATGTCCCGGCAAACAAAAATGCTGATCCTTGATGAGCCCACCTCATCCCTCACACCCAGAGAGGTGGAAAAACTCTTCCGCATGGTCCGCGGGCTGAAAGCCGAGGGAACCAGTGTTGTGTTTATTTCACACCGCATTCAGGAGCTGATGCAGATCTGCGAGCGCTTTGTGGTTTTAAAGGACGGCACCCTGGCCGGCGAGATCGACGCTGCCCAAGCAACAGAGGATACTCTGGTCAGGATGATGGTCGGCCGCGACGTGAAACGGATGTTCAACACCTCAGAGCTGGACTATGCCGGACGCCAGGTCATCCTGGATGTCCAGGAGCTGAGCCGCGGCAGCGACTATGCCAACGTATCCTTTAAGCTGTACAGCGGGGAGATCCTGGGCCTTTACGGCATTGAAGGCAATGGTCAAAGGGAGCTTCTGCGCTCGCTGACCGGTATCCTGCCGGACTACACCGGCAGCATCACCCTCAACGGCAAGGCTATCCACCCGCAGTCGCCCCGTCAGGCGATCGACGAGGGGATCTCCTTTATTACAAACGACCGCCACGGCGAAAACGTATTCATGCCCCTGTCCATCGGCTCAAATCTGGAGATCCCCAATCTGAAGGGCTGGTCCCGGCACGGCATCATACAGGATAAGCATGCATTTTCACAGATTCTTCAGGGCATAGAGCAGTTCAGGATCAAGTGCGACAGCTCCGGACAGCTGATCCGGGAGCTGTCGGGCGGCAATCAGCAAAAGGTCGCTATTGCCGGAAGATTTTTACAGCGGCCAAAGCTGTTTATCTTCGACGAGCCAACTATCGGCGTGGATGTAGGCTCCAAGAGCGAAATCTACACTTTTTTGAAGGAGATGGCAGAAGAGGGCATCGGCGTTATCGTTCTGTCCTCCGATCTCCCCGAGATCATCGGCCTTTCTGACCGCATTATCCCCGTCTGCGGCGGGCATGCGCAGGCACCGATCCCCGGCTGCCGGGCTACGGAAGAATCCATCATGAACGCCTCCGTTCTGGGAAGCCGGCTCGAGACGGCACAGTCCGCAGAGGCACCGGCACCGGCCGTACAGAGACACACCTTTTCGAAATGGTCATCCATCCCCATTCTGGCCGTTATTATCGCTGCCATGTGTATCATCGGCGGCAGAAGCAACGAGACCTTTCTGAAGCCATACAATCTCGGTGTTATTCTTTGGCAGCTGGCGCCCCTGGCTATTGTTACTCTGGCCCAGGTCTTTGTGGTCCTGACCGGCGCCATCAACCTGTCTGTAGGGCCTGCAATGAGCCTGATCACCTGTGTTCTGTCCTATGTCATGGCCGATAATACCAATATTTTCATGGGGCTCATTACCGCCATTGTCATTGGTCTTTTGTGCGGACTTCTTAACGCCTTCATTGTCGTAAAGCTCAACATCCAGCACTTTATAGGCACGCTGGCCACTCAGATCGTATTTCTGGGCATTGCCCTGTGCCTGCGCAGCACAGCCTCAGGCTCCATAGCGCCAGCCTTTTCCACTGCCGTGAAATACAAGCTGGCCGGCAGATGGCCTGCTGCTTTTTGCGCCGTTGTCGTGCTCTTTGTTCTCGCAGAGCTCATTCTGCAAAGGACACGGTTCGGTACTTACATATACGCCGTGGGCTCCAACCGCGACGCTGCCTTTTCCTCCGGGATCCAGACCGGCCGGATCCGCACACTGGCCTATGTGTGGTCCGGTATACTCTGTGCACTGGCCGGTATGATCCTTGCCGTCCGCGTGGGCTGCGGCGATCCCCAGGCCGGAACTACCTTTACCATGCAGACCCTTACCGCAGTCGTCCTCGGCGGCGTGGCTCTGGTCGGCGGAAAGGGAACCGCCTTCGGGCCCTTTGTAGGCGCACTGCTGATCACTGTCCTGCAAAACTTCCTGAACATGATGCAGGTAAACGCCTACTGGCAATATGTCTACACAGGCGCCCTGATCATTATTGCCGCCTCTATTTATTACTACTCGGCAAAGATAAAAACGGCAAAGGCCTGATCATCTGTCACAAAAATATCCCCCTGTTAAAAACAGGGGGATATTGTACTCATGGTATTCGTGTTTACAGGAAAACACCGGGCAGGAAGGTGACCAGCGGCTCAAAGATCAGGCACAGGATATCCGTGATCAGAACCGGGATACAGAACGGCAGCGTATTCTTCACAACTACGTCCATACCAAGGTTTGCGCTCTTGCTGAGGATAAACAGGCAGGTTCCAAAGGGCGGCGTGATCTGGCCGATCATCAGCACCAAACACATGACCACACCAAAGGACATGGTGTTAATGCCCACCTGTTCAAGCAGAGGCAGGAAAATAGGCGTAAACAGCAGGATGGACTCGGTCGTGGACATAAAGCAGCCGATAAAGAGCAGGAAAACCACCAGGAATGCGGAGATGAGTGCCTTATTCGTTGTGATTGCGATCACCTGCTCAGCCAGCAGCACGGGAATACGCGTGCGGGTCAGCACATAGCCGTACAGAGATACGCAGCCCAGCACCAGCAGGATCGCGGCGCAGTCCAGAACGCTCTTTTTCATCATCTGGAACCACTGCTTGGGAGTAACGTCACGGTAAATGAAGATGGACAGGATAGAAGCATAGAGCACGGCAACAGCAGAAGCCTCTGTAGCCGTAAACTTGCCGCTCCAGATTCCGCCGATAATGATAATCGGCGTCATCAGCGAGAGGATGGCGTGACGGAACGTATTCCAAAGATTCTTCAGGCTGAAGGGTTCGCCCCGGGGATAGTTTCTCTTCAGAGAATACCAGTACACCATGATCATCATGCCAAGAGCCATGATGATGCCCGGGAGCAGACCGCCGATAAACAGGCCGGAAACAGAAACTCCGGTCAAAACACCATACATGACCATGGGAACACTGGGCGGAATAATGGGGCCAATCAGAGAGGAAGCACCCGTGATCGCCACGGAGAAGGGCTTATCAAAGCCCGCGTCCGTCATGGCCTTGATTTCCATGGTTCCCAGTCCCGCAGCATCTGCGGCCGCCGTACCGGACATGCCCGCAAAAATAACGCTGCAAAGAACGTTGACGTGGCCCAGGCCGCCGCGGAGGCTGCCTACACAGGCCTGACAGAATTTGAAGATACGGTTTGTAATGTCGCAGCCGTTCATCAGCTGACCGGCCAGCAGGAACAGGGGGATCGCCAGAGATGTAAAGCTGTTTACACCGGATACCGCCTGCTGCGTCAGGATCTGCAGCGGCACGCCCTCAAATCCCCACAGATAAACAGCGGATACGAACGCTGTTGCCGACATGGCAAATGCCACGGGGATGCCGCAGAGCATCAGGAGCACAAGCACTCCAATAAAAATTGCAATTAACAAGTCAGTTCACCTCCGCAGGGAATGGGCTGCTATATCCGTTGCAGTAGCCGCTGGTATCGCCGGTCTTGATCACCTTCAGCGCCATAACGACATCCCGGATCTGATAGCAAATCATATAAATGCTGCCGATGCCCAGCGGGATATACAGCCATGTCTGGCTGAGCCAAGGCATGGACACCGCAGTATTACTTTCAACAAGTTCGATCTCATCCAGCACGCCGAAGCAGAACGTAACGAGAACAGCAATAATAACAAGGGCGTTAAACAGCAGCAGAACGCCCAGTTTGCGGCCCTTTACACGGTCGCGCAAAAAGTAAGCACCCAAATGTCCGCCATAGCGGGCACAGGTTCCCGAACCAAAGAAACAGCAGCCGACCATCATATAGCCAGCCAGCTCATCTGTCCAAACGATCGTGATTGAATCCATAAATCTGGCTACAACCTGAAGCCAGCAGCAAAGGATCAAACCAATCAAAAAAAGCAATCCAATCATATCGTAGATACTATTAAAAAGCTTCACTGCTTTTTTCAACAAACGAAACCTCCTTCGTAAAAAAGAGGGCAGCCCGGTTTCCCGGCCTGCCCTTTGCGATCAATAGAGGGCGGAATACAATACTCTATAGAAATGTAAATTACTCTCCCACGTCGATCAGGACCTGCTCGTAAACACCGTCGGCCCAGTTGGCGGAGATATCCTTCAGGCAGTCCATGGCAACAGCCTTGAAGCTGTCCTTATCCACGTCCTCAATGAAAATCATGCCGGTCTTTTCCATCTCGGCACGGTTGTCGTCCGTAATCTCCACACAGTACTGGTTTGCCCAGTCAGTGGCCTCATCCAGGCATTCCATGAACAAAGCCTGGGTATCGGCATCAAGGCTGTCATACATTTTCTGGCTGAAGATAACAGGCAGAACGTCCACGATATGGTCGGTCATGATCGTGTACTTCTGAACCTCCTGCAGGCC
>CAKTGW010000011.1 GCA_934561725.1 uncultured Oscillospiraceae bacterium | reverse complement strand
GGCCTCGGGCTAAGTATTGTAAAAAATGGTGCAGCCTTTCATCAGGCGCGCATTGAGCTGGACAGTAAAGCGGGAGAAGGAACGACCATCCGCCTGCTTTTTGACAGAATTTGATATTTCCCCGATACTTTCGGGATATGAAAGGATAGATGCAAAATGAAAAAGACTTTTGTAACTCTTGAGCAGCTTCAGGAGTTTTCAAAGCAGTTCCCCACGCCCTATCATCTCTATGATGAAAAGGGGATCCGGGAGAATGCGCGCCGCCTGTATCAGGCGTTTTCGTGGAATAAGGGCTATAAGGAATTCTTTGCAGTAAAGGCCACGCCGAATCCTACCATTATGAAGATCCTGCATGAAGAGGGCTGCGGTATGGACTGCTCCTCGCTTACCGAGCTGATGCTCTGCGAAAAATGCGGCATTACCGGGGATGAGATCATGTTCTCGTCCAATGATACGCCGGCAGAGGATTTTCAGCTGGCAGCCAAGCTGGGCGCGACGATCAATCTGGATGATATTACCCATATTGATTTTCTGGAAAAGACGATCGGCTATATTCCGGAGAAGATCTCCTGCCGATTCAATCCCGGCGGATACTTTTCTATCAGCAATACGATCATGGATTCGCCCGGCGATGCCAAATATGGCATGACCAAGCCTCAGATGTTCCAGGCATACCGTATTCTGAAGGAAAAGGGCGCAAAGGAATTTGGAATTCATGCCTTCCTGGCTTCCAATACCACGACCAATGACTATTATCCCACCTTGGCCATGCAGCTGTTCCGCCTTGCAGTGGAGCTGAAGGAGGAGACCGGCTGCCATATTGGCTTTATTAATCTTTCCGGCGGCGTGGGCGTACCCTATCGTCCGGATCAGCAGGCCAACGATATTGAGTATATCGGAGAGGCCGTGCGCAAGGTATACAACGAGATCCTGGTTCCTGCCGGCATGGGTGATGTACGCCTGTGCACAGAGCTGGGACGTTTCATGCTGGCACCTTACGGCTGCCTTGTTACCCGCTGTCTGCATCACAAGCATACCCACAAGAACTATGTGGGACTGGACGCCTGCGCCTGCAATCTGATGCGTCCTGCCATGTACGGCGCCTATCATCATATCACTGTGGCCGGCAAGGAGGATGCTCCCTGCGATCATCTGTATGACGTTACCGGCGGCCTGTGTGAGAACAATGATAAGTTTGCCGTAGACCGCTGGCTGCCGCTGATCGAAAAGGGCGACTTCGTGATCATTCACGATACCGGCGCACATGGTCACTCCATGGGCTACAACTATAATGGCAAGCTTCGTTCTGCTGAGATCCTTCTTCAGGAGGACGGCACGCCCAAAATGATCCGCCGCGCAGAGACGCCGGATGATTATTTTGCCACTCTGAATTTTTGATTTGTATTAAATGAAATGAACAGCTCCGCCGGAAAGCCTGCAGCCTTCCGGCGGAGCTGCTTTATACGATCGTATCCCGGCGCAGATCGGTTACGGATACCTCAAAGGCCGTTTTTTCAACAGGCTCACCGTCGATCGTTTTTATGTAGCACCGGCTCTGTATGCGCCCCTCCAGGGAGATCACTGTGCCTATATCCCATTCTGCGGCTTCCCGGGCGCGGGCACCCCAGGCAATACAGGGCAGATAGTCACTTCGACCGTAATGACGGTTTACGGCCAGCATCAGATCGCATATATCACGGCCCATGGGCGTGGTTCGCAGGTTCGGCTTTTTGCATAGGGTACCGGTCAGCCAGACGCGGTTGCTGTCTGTGCTCTCGTCAAAGCGCAGCTCCTTGGCATAGACGGTGATGATCAGCCGGTTGCCGGTGTCACTTTTATTGTTGAAGGAGCGCAGCTCGCCGATCACAGTAAGACAGGCGGCTTCCTCCAGCTCTGTCTGCTCCAGCAGTTCACGGCGCACGATGATGTTCAGCCGGTCTATATTGCCGGAGAGCCGTGCGACCTCCAGCGGAAATGTGTAAAATTCCACATCACGGCTCACATGAGATAAAACGCTCCTGCCGGCGACAGTGCCGCAGAGCTCCACGCGGTTCGTCTCTCTCAGATATTCCATAAGCACACCTCGTATTGTTTGATACAACAGTGTATTCGCTGTGCAGAGAGGATATGAGCAAGTCCTGCCGATTTGCCCGGAGCGCCCAAAAGCCCCTTGATGTTTTCGGAGATCAGGAGTAAAATACACAATACGTCAGTTATATGAAAGGGTGCTTCTATGGATATTCAGAAAATTCTCTCCTGCTGCGACCATACTCTGCTGCGGCCGGATTGCAGTTGGGCAGAGATCCGGACGCTCTGTGATCAGGGCGTTCAATATGGGGTGGCTTCCGTGTGCATTCCGCCGGCTTATGTGGCGCGCGCAGCGGAATATCTGCAGGACAGGCTGCCTGTGTGCACGGTCATAGGTTTTCCAAATGGATACAGCACCTCTGCCATCAAGGCTGCCGAGGCGCGTCAGGCTGTTCTTGACGGCGCAAAAGAGATCGATATGGTGATCAATCTGGGATATGTGAAGGATAAAATGTGGACTGAGCTTTTGGAAGAGATCCGGCTTGTCCGCGCAGCCTGCCCGGACAGTATCCTCAAAGTCATTATCGAGACCTGCCTGCTCACACAGGATGAAAAGATCGAGCTGTGCCGGATCGTTTCGCAGTCCGGTGCGGATTTTATTAAGACGTCAACCGGCTTTTCCAGCGGCGGAGCTACGGCAGAGGATGTAGCGCTCCTGCGCCGGTATACCGCGCCGGAGGTAAAAGTAAAAGCGGCCGGCGGTATTTCTACACTGGCTGACGCCGCGCATTTCATAGAGCTGGGAGCCGACCGGCTGGGAACCAGCCGTGTTGTCAAGCTGGCAATGGCTCAGGGACTGTGAGCGCCGCGCCGGTAGAGCGGGATAAATAGATAATAGCGCAGTATGTTGCTGAGAAATACGCCCGGTATGGACAGCAAAAGCCAGTAGAAGGTGAACATGGGGCAGATCTGGCCAAAAAGATTCAGCGTGCGGCTCGTATAGTCCCAGACGGCCCAGCCCAGCCGGAGATTGACGATGGAACCGACTACAAATTCAGCTGCGGTGATGGAGCTGGCGCACATGATCCATTTCTGCCACAGAGGCTGCTCCATAAAATTGGCAATGGCATAGATGATGACAAAGCATATGCCGCCGGTCAGCGGCATGGTCCAGTGTGTTTCGCCGCGCCAGAGCAGCTCCAGTGCCCAGTAGCCAAGGGCGCCGGTGAGAAATACGGCAGAAGCCTCAAGTGTTTTCAAACGCATCACCTCAGCGCTTAGCTTTGCCAGTTTAATGAAAAATATCACAAAGCATCTTGACATTCGGTGATAGTGCTGGTATACTAATTAAGCTTGTAAAACAAAGAAGGATAGAAGGTATTCGTCCTCACCGTACCGCAGGCAGCGAGTCCGGTCAATAAGGTCTTTTCTCTCTGCTTCGGCAGGGTTATTGGATTTTATGCGCGGATACCAGGTATCCGCGCTTTGTCTGTTTCAGGGCAAAATGCCCTTGCGATTTGCTTGGAGGTGTGTTGGTATCGCAAACATGGATCATCAGATAAACGAAGAAATCCGCGACAAGGAAGTTCGACTCATCAGTGAGACGGGGGAGCAGTTGGGCGTTATGTCTGCCGCTGCGGCTCTGGATATCGCTGAGGAGCGGGATCTGGACCTTGTTAAGATTGCTCCGGGCTCCACGCCCCCGGTCTGCAAGCTCATGGATTACGGCAAGTACCGGTTTGAGCAGAGCAAGCGGGATAAGGAAGCCAAGAAAAACCAGCGCGTGATTGAGATCAAGGAGATCCGGATGTCGCCGGGCATTGGCGATAACGACTTCAACGTTAAATTGCGCAGCGGCCAGAAGTTTCTCAACGATGGCGACCGTCTGAAGGTTACGGTCCGCTTCCGCGGAAGACAGATGGCACATACGCATTTGGGTGAAGAGCTGCTGCAGCGCTTTGCCGAGGCATGCTCCGACATTGCTTCGGTGGACAAAAATCCCAAGCTGGAAGGTAGAAATATGGCCATGTTCATGTCGCCCAAGGCACAGCCGAACGCGAAGAAAGATTAAGTAAAGGAGAAAAATGTCATGCCCAAACTGAAGACTCACAGTGGCGCGAAGAAGAGATTCAATCTCACCAAGAGCGGCAAGGTAAAGCGCGCTCGCGCCTTCAAGAGCCACATTCTCACCAAGAAAGATACCAAGCGCAAGAGAGGCCTCCGTCAGGGCGCCTATGCAGATGTCACCAACGAGTCTGCGATCAAGCGCATGATTCCCTATAAATAAGAGGAGGTCCGTAAGAGATGGCTAGAGTTAAAGGCGCGATGATGACGCGCAAGAGAAGAAATAAAGTCCTTGGTATGGCCAAGGGTTACTGGGGTGCAAAGAGCAAGCACTTCAAGATGGCCAAGCAGGCTGTTATGAAGACCGGCCGCTATTCCTATGTGGGCCGCAAGCAGAAGAAGAGAGATTTCCGTTCTCTGTGGATCACCCGTATCAGCGCCGGCTGCAAGATGAATGGCATGAACTATTCCACCTTTATGCACGGCCTGAAGCTGGCTGGTGTTGAGATGAACCGCAAGATGCTGGCAGAGACCGCTCTGCACAATCCTGCTGCTTTCACCGCACTGACCGAGCAGGCAAAGGCTGCACTGAACGCCTGAGCATGATTTGAATAAAAAACAGACCGTTTATATAACGGCCTGTTTTTTATTGCCTTTTTTACCATCGCTTGAAAAGGGAATTGACGCCGTATGGGCTCATTTCTGCCCGTCAAAACCGTGTCTGCCCCTGTCAAGCGATGGTATGAACGGTACTGAAATATGCAGACAGCCGGATAGCCAGAGCAGCAGAATATAGCCGGCAGAAGCATACAGGAGTGCAAGGCAAAGTCTGAAAAGCGTAGGGGAAAAATGCCCCTGTATCAGATAAAAATGCACGGACTGAGCAGCGCCTACGGCGCAGAACAGTGCAAGGAGAATACGGCCGATTTCCAGACGCAGATGGACACGGCTGTGCAGACGGAGAATACTCAGTACAAAATTGAACAGCTCTGAGATAAAAATCATCAGTATGTAGCCGTGCAAGCCGTATTTTGGCAGAAGGATCAAAACAAGAAGCACACAGCCGACTGAGTCAAGGATGTTGACGACCATGGAGTACATCATCATCCCCAGCCCCTTGAGGCAGCCATCTGTGACCATATCCATATACATTACCGGAGAGAGGAGAGCAAACAGACGGATGTAGTAACCGGCGGAAGCAGAAGAAAAAATAACCAGTCCCAGCTCATGAGAAAATGTGAACAGTATTGCGGCGATCCCCAATGAAAAGATCAGACAGCGCTCCATCAAACGGCTGGTGGTGCGTGCAATATACGCCTCGCGTCCGGCTACCTGTGCCTCTGTCAATTCAGGTACCAGCAGCTCACTGAGTGCCAGAAGAAAGCAGGCGGGGAAGCTGACTACGGGAAAGGCCATGCCCTGGATGATGCCGTAATCCGACATGGCCCGGTCAGCGGAGAATCCGGCGCGGCGGAGCCCACGGGGAACCAGCATTTGCTGAAGCGTGGACAGAGAGGTGCGGGCATAGGCGGAAAAGGCCAAGGGCATGGCAATATGGAGCATACGGCGAGTGAGATGCGGCCCGCGCCGGCCGTGGATATATTGCTGCCGGTCGCCCAGGTATAAAGCATAGAGCAGGACAAAGGAGAGCATCTGAGCAAGAGTGCTTGCGGCAACGATGGCTGCACAGTTCTTTTCCAGATCACCGCTGACCGTACGGCCAAGCATTAGCGCGGTCAGGGCGACCAGAGTCAACTGTTCTGCAAATTGTACGGCGGCGGATTTGTAGACCCGGCCGGTGGATGTAAAATATCCTGCGATCACTGCTCCAAGTGAAGTGAAAGGCAGGGAAAAAGAAAATATTTTAAGGCTCAGGACCGTGCGGGCGTCTCCAATCCATAGAAAGCCGATGCGCTCTGCGGTAAGAAAGAGTATGAGCATAGCGCTTATCCCGAAAAATAACGCATAGGCGCAGCAGCGGGTCACGGATGCGGCAACGCCGCCGGTGTTTCCCACACCCAGCTCTTCTGAGATGAGCCGGGTCGAGGTAAAACGTATCCCGGAGATGGCGACAGTTGCGGCCAAGGCACCGACAGACAGAACCAGTGTGAACAGACCGATCCCGGCTGAGCCGATTTTTGAGACCAACCAGATCTGCCAGGCCATGCCGATACAGCGCATGACCAGAGCCGCGGCGGTCAGCAGCGCTGTGTTAAAAAGCAGCTTGTTTCTTCCCTCCATAGTGTTCCATCCTTTCCCTGAACAATATATGAGAGGGATGGGCAGATTACCTGTAAAAAAACAGGAGATATAAAAAGCCGACCGGATCCGGTCGGCTTTTTATATCTATGTCGGCTGTGCATTTCCCTACAGGCAGGGCGTTTTATGCCCGAAGCATTTGCGGCAAATTGTCGAGCAGCTTGATGCCGTAGAGAATGATCACGGTGCCGCAGATGCGGTTCAGCCAGGTGAGAACATAGCCGTTGATTTTGCTGCCAAGCGCATGTACTCCAATTGCAAGACCGCTGAACCAGAGAAAACTGGCAGAAGCAAAGCCTGTAATAAAATATGGGCTGCCCCCTGCGGGCAGAGAGGCGCGAAAGGCTCCCAGCATTAAGCTTCCGTCAATCAAAGCTTGCGGATTCAGCCAAGTTACGATGAAAGCAGAGCCTACAGTTTTCCAAAGCGGCAGATTTACATCTTTTCCGCCGCTTAAATCTGCTTTGGAACGGACAAGGCCGGCACCTATATAAATGACTAACAGCCCGCCTGCGCCAAGAATGATTTTCTGAAGCCATGGCAGGGCTTCCATCAGAGCGCCTATGCCAAGAAAGCAGGCGAGACCGAGAGAGATGTCCCAGAAAATAACGATCAGAGCGGTTGCCATTGTGCGGCCCAGCTTCTGGCTCATGGCACTGTTAATGATAAACAGGTTCTGCATGCCGATTGGTGCGACATAGGCCAGTCCCAGCGACAGTCCCTGAAGGTAAATTGGTATCATTCCTTGCTGAAATCTCCTCTGTAACTCTCAATTTATTTACACATCATTTTATCTCAGTTCATTGTGCCGCTGTTCAAGTCGAAGAGCTCCTGCAGACGATCGAGAAGTGGCCGGTTTTCTGCTTTTTTCAGAGTTGGATCATCCAGAAGAACCGTTTCGGCGGCGCTTTGAGCACTGGTCAGCAGATTGGTATCTGTGCAGAGATCCGCAATGTGCATTTCCGGCAGACCATGCTGCCGCGCACCAAAGAAATCACCGGGGCCGCGCATACGCAGATCCTCTTCGGCCAGAGCAAAGCCGTCGTTAGTTTTGCAGAGCGCAGAGAGCCGGGCCTTAGCTTCTGAATTTTTTGCATCGGACACCAGTACACAATAGGACTTGTGCTTGCCGCGTCCAACGCGGCCGCGAAGCTGATGCAGCTGACTCAGGCCGAAACGTTCGGCGTTTTCTATGATCATCAGCGCAGCGTTGGGAACATCCACGCCTACCTCAATAACAGTAGTGGAGACCAGAACATCGATATTTCCGTCGACAAAATCGGACATGATCCTGTCTTTTTCCTTTTCCTTCATCCGGCCATGGACACAGGCTGTCCGTATATTGGGCAAAGCGCCGGAAAGATAGGCTGTATGCTCCTCAGCGGAACGCAGCTTTTCCGTTCCGTTATTTTCCTCATCCTCATCAATGCGCGGACAGACCACAAATACCTGCCGGCCCTCGGCAACCAGCTTTTCAATAAAACGTTCCAGCCGGGGACGATAACTGCTGTTTACGGCGAAGGTATCTACCTTCTGCCGACCCGGAGGCAGTTCATCAATGATGGATACATCCAGATCTCCGTAGAGCATCAGAGCCAGTGTGCGGGGAATAGGCGTGGCGGACATGACCAGAACATGGGGAGAACTGGATTTATCGGCAAGAGCACTGCGCTGCTTCACGCCAAAGCGGTGCTGCTCATCGGTAATGACCAGAGAGAGCTGGTCATAGACAACATCCTCACTGATCAGAGCATGGGTGCCGACGATCAGCTGGACGGAACCGCTGCGGATCCCTTCCAGTACGGTGCGTTTTTCCTTTGCACGCATAGAGCCGGTCAGCAAAGCAACGCGGATCCCCAGCGGTGTAAGAAGGTAAGACATGGTTGCATAATGCTGCGCGGCCAGGATCTCGGTGGGAGCCATGAGCGCAGCTTGCCTGCCGGCACTGCACACAGCCCAGGCGGCCGCGGCGGCTACAAGAGTCTTTCCGCTGCCTACATCACCTTGGACGAGACGGTTCATAGCAAGGCCGGACTGCATATCTGCCATGATCTGCTCCGCGGCCCGGCGCTGTGCTCCGGTGGGCCGGAAGGGAAGTGCAGAGAAAAAGCGCTCCAGAGGCGGGGCGGTGATGCAGGGACCGGAGCGCTGCCGCTTCAGCCTGCCCATGAGCCGCAGCGCACAGGCCAAAACAAAAAATTCCTCAAAAATCAACCGGCGGCGGGACAGCTCCAAAGCCTCCATACTCTCCGGAAAATGAATGTTGTGATAGGCGTATCTGGCCTGGGCCAATCCATTGGATCGGAGTACAGCGGCCGGAAGATAGTCCGGGAAGGTATCTTCTGCGGCTTCCAGTGCCAGCAGAGCTGTTTTCATCATAAAGCCCTGATTGATGCCGGCAGTCAGCGGATAGACAGGAACAATGCGCCCTGTGACAAACCCCGGGGAAGCTTCGCTCTCAAAGACCGGATTGACCATACTTCTGCGGCTATGCGCACCGGTGATCCGGCCATAAAAGCGATAGCTCTCTCCGGGGACGAGCTGACTGCGCAGATAGCTTTGATTGAAAAAGGTCAGTTCAAGGGCACCGGTATCGTCTACAGCGCGGACCTTGATCAGCTCCATGCCGCGGCGGATCCGGTGCAGCTGTGGCTCAGAGGCGATCATGGCACATACGCATATGTTTTCCTCCGGCGGCGCTTCGGCAATGCAGAAGGTTTTTCGCCGGTCCTCATACCGGTGAGGAAAACAGCAGAGCATACTCCGCAGATCAGTTACGCCAAGCCTTTGGAGTGCCTGTGCGCGCTTTTCGCCAACGCCTTTCAGAAAACGGATATCATCATTCAGATTTGCCATCATATCACCACCAATTTGCTTTATTTTAGCATAAGACGGCGAAAAATGCAAAACGCCCCCGCATTTCCCGGGGAATGTGCTCCAATGCCGGTGACGTGGGATTCTGTCCCCATTTAGATGCTCAAAGTTCCATAACTCAACAGCGGGTTTTGACAGCAAAAATAAGTAGACGTAAGTATAATTTATGTAAACTTATTTTTGAGGAGGGATCGCAATGTCGATTAAGGAAGGACTTCTGCGAACCGGGGGAGAAGCAGTACTCCGGGCAAGCCGGGCGCGGCCGTGGCTGAAAAAAGCTGCGGGATTGGGCGTGAATTTTCTGTTGGGATTTTCCATGGCATTTGTGCGGGTGTTCAATACCTGTGCACCATTCGGCTTGGGAATGGTAGCGCGGGCCGGCGGCGGAGCGGCGGGAGCCAGCTGCCTGGTGGGGGCGGTGCTGGGCTATGTGGTATCCGGTGGACTGGACTGGGGCATTCGCTATGTGGCGGCTGCTGTACTGGTATATACGGCGTCGTTTGCATTTCAGACTTTGCCTGTGTATGATTCTGCGTGGTTTATGCCACTGATCACAGC
>CAKTGW010000010.1 GCA_934561725.1 uncultured Oscillospiraceae bacterium | reverse complement strand
CTGTCCCTGAGCGTTCAGGGTATTATGACCAACCTGTTCTCCGGCGTTACCGTGCTGGCAACACACCCCTTTGTGGTAGGAGATTATGTTGAGCTCAACGGCGTATCCGGCACAGTGGCCAATATCGGCCTGTTTTATACATCTGTAAAAACGGTGGACAACAAGGTCATCTCTGTACCAAACAGTGAGATCACCAGTGCAAAGGTGATCAATTACACACATGAGGCCCTGCGCCGGGTAGACCTCACATTCAGTGCCAGCTATGATAATGGCACCGAGCAGGTCAAGGAGGCTCTTCTGTCGGCTGCCCGGGCAGACAGCCGCGTTCTCACCGATCCTGCGCCCTTTGCCGGTATCCTGAGCTACAAGGACAGCTGCATTGAATATGTGCTCCGTTCCTGGGTAAAGAGCGGAGATTACTGGGATGTTTACTTTGCCCTGAACGAATCCGTGCGCGAGAGCTTTGCCCGCGCCGGTGTAGAGATGACCTACAATCATCTGAATGTCCACGTGGTAAAATAGAACAGAATATAAGCGGAGGAGATGAGCAGTTATGGAAGGTATCAAATCCTGCCCTCATAAGGAAGGACCCAACCGCATAAGCACAAGAGGACTGATGAAGGCCGCCGGGCTGACCAATGACGAAATTGCCCGCCCCTTTGTGGGTATTGCCTGCTCCTGGTCAGATGCTTTTCCCGGACACAATCATCTGGACAGGCTGGCACAGGATGTGGCCAAGGGGGTGCTGATGGCCGGCGGAACGCCCATGATCTTCAATACCATTGCAATCTGCGACGGATACTGCGGCTCTACGGAGGGGGCCCGCTATTCCCTGCCCAGCCGTGAACTGATCTGTGACAGCATCGAGTGTGAGGCCTTTGCCCATGGCTTTGACGCCATGGTTTTTGTGGCGGCCTGTGATAAGATCGTACCCGGTATGCTGATGGCCTGTGTCCGGCTGGATCTGCCGTCGGCGGTGATCACCGGCGGTCCCATGCTTCCCGGGCGGGTACCGGGCGAAGAGAAGCTGCAGAATCTTTCCACTATTGCCCAGCATGCCGGTCGCTTTAACCGCGGAGAGATCAGCGCAGAGCGCCTGATGGAGTATGAAGACAACTGCATGCCCGGCTCCGGCTGCTGTGCCGGTATGTATACGGCCAACTCCATGGGCTGCATGTCCGAGGTGCTGGGTATGGCACTGCCGGGCAGCGGTACGATCCCCGCGGTATATGCCGCCCGCAACCGTCTTGCCAAGGAGACCGGCGTACAGGTCATGGAGCTCTGGCGGCGGCAGCTGCTGCCCAGTCAGATCCTTACAATGGAGAATTTTAAAAATGCCATTACCATGGATATGTTGATTGGCTGCTCGACAAATACACTGCTGCATCTGCCCGCTATCGCTCATGAGCTGGGGCTGACCATCACGCCGGACGATTTTGAGGAAAAGGGCAGCACTACGCCGGTCATCTGCTCTCTGGCTCCCGGCGGGCCGGACCATGTGGTGGATCTTTATGAAGCCGGCGGGATCCAGGCAGTGCTGAAGGTCGCACTGGAAGGCGGCCTGATCTCCGGCAGTGTACTTACAGTGACGGGAAAAACCCTGGCTGAAAATGTTTCTTCCGCAAAGGTATGGAATGACAAGGTGATCCGTCCTCTGAGCAATCCCCGCCTGCCCAATGGCGGACTCTGCGTGCTCAAGGGCAATCTGGCTCCCGAAGGAGCTGTGGTCAAGGCGGCGGCTATTCGTCCGGAGGACAGAAAGTTTACCGGAAAGGCCCGTGTATTTGACAGTGAGGTGGATGGCCGGAATGCGGTTCTGAATGGGGAAATACATCCCGGTGATGTGATCGTCATCCGCTATGAGGGGCCGAAGGGCGCGCCCGGGATGCCGGAGATGGCGCGGCTGATCACTCTGATCCAGAGCACCGGACTGGGAGAAAGCGTGCCGCTGATCACAGACGGCCGGTTTTCCGGAATCACCCGGGGCGGCTGCATTGGTCATGTGTGTCCAGAGGCTGCCGTGGGCGGACCTATCGCGCTGGTATGCGACGGAGATACGATCGCCTATGATATAGACGCCCGGTCTATCTCCCTTCTGGTTCCGGAGAATGAGCTGGCGCGCCGCCGCGCACAGTGGCAGGGCGCTCCGCAGAAGGCCAGCCGCGGATATCTGGTCCGTTATGCAAAGCTGGTGAGCTCGGCCTCTGAGGGCGCGGTACTGAAATAGCAGGTGTCTTAGAAAAGAAAATAAAAAAAGGGTCGTGAATGAAGATTCATTCACGACCCTTTTTTTCAGCAGAGCTTACTTTACGGCAATGGCTTCAATTTCCACCTTTGCGCCCTTGGGGAGCTTGGCTACCTGCACAGCGCTGCGGGCAGGCAGTGCGCCTTCGGAAAAATACTGACCGTATACGCCGTTCATTGCGGCAAAATCATCCATATCGGCAAGAAAAACCGTGATTTTTATGACCTTGCTCATATCAGAGCCGGCCTGCTCCAGAATTGCCTTGATATTTTCAAGGGAGCGGCGGGTGCACTCCTCAATGGTCTCGGGCATCTCACCGGTTTTAGGCTCCAGAGGGATCTGGCCGGAGGTAAAAATCAGGCCGCCGGCCTCAATGGCCTGAGAATAAGGACCGATCGCTGCGGGGGCGTTGGGTGTGGCAATCGCGTTTTTCATATGGAGTTCTCCTTTACTTTTTGCTTTTCAGCTCAGTGAGAATGTCTGCCAAGAGCTCTTCCACCGTGGGCTTGGGCTCTTCGGGGGCTACCGGTTCAGGCTCGGGCTCCGGCGCGGCATGTGCCTTTGCACGGGCTTCTGCGGCATCGCGGGCTTTATTGAGGAATTTGACCATGCAGAAGATCACAAAGGCCAGAATGATAAAGTTGATCACGGTGCTGATAAAGTTGCCGTAGTTCACGGATACTGCGGCGGCCGCTTCGGTGCCGTCGGCATTGAGTACGGCATCCTTCAGGACGATCTTCCAGTCGCTGAAATTGATCCCGCCCAGAAACAGACTGACGATAGGCATAATGATGTCATCGGTCAGTGATTTGGTGATGGTGCCGAATGCACCGCCGACGATGACGCCAACGGCCAGGTCTACCACGTTGCCTTTAGTGGCAAAATCGCGGAATTCCTGAAAAAATCCTTTCTTTTCTGCCATGAGACATACCTTCTCTCTTTTTCTGTTTATGGTTTATTCGTGATTCTTTTTAATGACTTCCATGCCGCCCAGATACTTGCGCAGGACCTCGGGGACAACGACAGAGCCATCGGCAAGCTGGTTCTGCTCCACCATTGCAGGGAAAATACGGCTGGTAGCCAGGCCGGAACCGTTCAGAGTGTGGACAAATTCGGTCTTTCCGGTACCCTCGCGGCGGAAGCGGATGTTGCCGCGCCGCGCCTGGTAATCCCGTGCGTTGGATACGCTGGAAACCTCCTTATATCCATCCATGGAGGGAATCTGGATCTCAATATCATAGGTGCGGGCCATGGAGGCGCTGCAATCGCCTGCGGCCAGCTTTACTGTACGGAAGTGGAAGCCCAGACCCTTGACCAGATTTTCTGCCTTTGTGACCAACTCGTCAAAGGCAGCGTCGCTGTCCTCGGGGCGGGTGAACTGGAACATTTCCACCTTATTGAACTGATGTCCGCGAACCATGCCGCGCTCATCGCTGCGGTAGGATCCGGCCTCGCGGCGGAAGCAGGGGGTATAGGCAAACATCTTTTTGGGGAGATCTGCCTCAGTCAGAATCTCATCCCGATAGAAGCTGGCCAGTGCAGCCTCGGCGGTGGGCAGCATGTAGTGCACCCGGTCATCGGTGGGGTTTTCGATTTTATAGACTTCATCTGCAAACTTGGGGAACTGTCCGGCGATAAGGCCGCACTGGTACTCGAGCATGTGCGGTGGCAGGATGAATTCATAGCCGTCGGCCAGATGGCAGTCAATGAAGTAGTTCAGCAGTGCCCACTCCAGCCGTGCACCCAGACCCTTATACATCCAAAAGCCGCTTCCGGCAAGCTTGGTGCCGCGGTCATAGTCGATCAGTCCCAGGCCGGTGCACAGATCTACGTGGTGCTTGGGCTCAAACTCAAACTTGTGGGGCTCGCCAAAGTAACGGATAGGCTCGTTGTTCTCCTTGCCGCCGGGCTTCAGATCCGTATCAGGCAGGTTGGGCAGACCCAACATCAGTGTACGGTATTCATCCTCTACGGTTTTCAGCTGTGCATCGTAGGCCTTGATGTCCTCCTTCAGCTGATTCAGATGTGCAAAGACCTCTGTGGTATCCTCACCGTTTTTCTTCATTGCGGGGATCTGTTTGGTCGTTTTATTCTGTTCGCTCTTGGCGCCCTCGGTCTTGTAGATCAGATCGCGGCGGCTCTCATCCAGCTCCAGAATGCGGTCGATGGCGGCGTCGCAATCCACCTCTTTGGCTTTCAGCCGTGCTTTTACGTCGGCGGGATTTTCCCGGATTACTTTAATGTCCAGCATAATTTATACTCCCTGTTATAAAAATGATTATTTATTGTTTTCTTTTTAGCATGCGCAGACTGGCAATAAGCTCTTCCCTGTCGTCTGCATCGTAGAATTCAAGCTCAATTTTTCCCTTTTTGCGGCCTTCTGTGATCTTCACCCGGCGTCCCAGTGCTGTTTGCAGCTCCTTTTCCATCTCGGCGGCATAGTCCACCGTGATTTTGCCGGGATCTGCTGTGGGTTCTTCTTCCTGCGGCTCCTTTACCAGCTTAGCACACAGCCGCTCGGTTTGCCGCACAGACAGCCCCTGCGCAACGATCGTGTTGGCTGCGGCCTCTTGTGTCTGGGCATTTTGAATGCTCAGCAGGCTTTTGGCATGTCCTGTTGTGATAAAGCCTTGTTCCAGCAGCTCCATGACATATGGGCACAGATTCAGCAGACGCAATGAGTTGGCCACGGCTGAGCGGCTTTTGCCCACACTCTGGGCGGCTTCCTCCTGTGTCATGCCGTATTCATTCATTAGATCGCTGAGACCCTTGGCCTCTTCGATGGGATTCAGATCCTCGCGCTGCAGATTTTCAACCAGTGCCATTTCACTGACCCGGCGGTCATCGGCCTCCAGGACCCGAACGGGCACCTGACTTAGACCGGCCATCCGCGCTGCGCGCCAGCGGCGTTCACCGGCGATGATTTGATAATACCCACTTTCCAGCGGACGTACAGTGATCGGCTGGATCATTCCATATTCCCGTATGGATTCTGACAGCTCAGCCAGTGCGACTTCGTCAAAGGTATATCGCGGCTGTTCCGCGCGGGGCTCGACCTTTGTGATGGGAAGCTCCAGTATTTCCTTTTTTTCCGGACTTTCTGCCGGTACAGCGTCCAGATCATCCCCAAAGAGGGCGCTCAGGCCTGTACCCAGGCCTTTTTTTAATCCTTTTTCTGCCATTTTGCCTCCTTAGCTCAGCCTTGCCGTTTTAAAAACTCATTGGCCAGCTTCATGTATGCCCGGCTGCCCTTTGACAATCTGTCATAGGCGATGATCGGCTTTCCATGGCTGGGGGCCTCTGCAAGCCGAACGTTGCGTGGGATAAAGGTCTTGTAGACCTTTTCACCAAAAAAGTTTTTGATCTCGTCAGCTACCTGATTGGAAAAGTTGGTGCGGCTGTCGTACATAGTCAGTACGATGCCCTCTATGGACAAGCTGCTGTTCAAACGTTTGTTTGTGAGCTTGATCGTGGTCATCAGGTCGGCAATGCCTTCCAGCGCGTAATATTCGCATTGAACTGGCACCAGCACCGTATCTGCGGCCACAAGTGCATTTAATGTAAGCAGCTCCAGCGAGGGCGGACAGTCTATAAATATGTAGTCATAGATCTCTTTCAACGGAGCCAGTGCGTTTTTCAGAACAAATTCGCGTTTTTCTGCTGAGACCAATTCGATCGTGGCACCGGATAATTCCTTATTTGATGGTATCACGTCGCCATATTTTGTGTTTTGTATGCATTCCACTGCCGGGGCCTGATTGACCAATATATCATAGATGTTTGGGCTGGCTGACTTGTCCACACCCATTCCGGAGGTGCAATTTCCCTGGGGATCTGCATCCACCAGCAGCACCTGCCGCCCGCGATTTTTTAGCGCACAGCAAAGGCTGGTACAGGTTGTAGTTTTGCCTACGCCGCCTTTTTGATTGGCGATTGCAATTATTTTTCCCATAGGTTTTTCCTCGATGTTTTTGTTTGCATTCTGAATTATACCACTCTTTTTTGTCGGTTTCAATCACTTTATCGTTGATTCCTGCTTATTTTATTTGTTCCACGTGGAACATTAAGTTTTAAAGCCTGATATTGTTCCACGTGGAACATTTGGGACTAACTCAGCAGCATGTCAATGTCTTCGAGGGTCAGACCGTCATGAAAAGCAAGATTCAGACCATAGCCAACAAGCTTAGCGGCATCACGTGCGCTGTGATCAATATCTCGGGGAGTTACGATCATTCCTGTGGCTGGCAGCTTGTCCGGAGCGATGGAAATTCCGGCGTTCTGAACTAGATCTGCGGCCAGTGTTGATGCATCTACAACCGTAGGAATACCTATGGCAATCACCGGAACACCCAAGGTTTTTTCCGAGAGTTCAGCCCGGGAATTACCAACACCGGAACCGGGAGTGATGCCGGTATTCGTCAGCTGCACGGTTCGGCAAAGACGACTCAGCTGACAGGAAGCGAGTGCGTCCACAGCGATGACCACATCGGGCTTCACCGCTGCGGAAACGATTTGGGCCAACAGGGCGGATTCAATTCCTGTTGTGCCTAAAACTCCGGCACGGAGTGCCGAGACAGCAGAGAAGTGTGCAAAATCCGGGAGCTGGCGCTCCTTCAAATGCCGGGTGACCAGAAGATGCTCCAGCGTCCAGGGGCCGATCGCATCCGGCGTAATGGCCTCGTTGCCCAAGCCAATGACCAGAATACGTGCATCCGGTCCCAAAGCCTGCTTGAGAAGGGTTTTCAATTGATCGGCCAGAAGCTCAGCGCACTGGGCAAAGGCATTTTCTTCCCGGCTGATCAGGCGGTCTGTTTCAATAGTTATATACTTTCCAATGGGTTTACATAATGAATTTACACCTGTCTCATCAAGGACGGAGACTGTTGTGACTTTAAAGCCGCTTATGTCGTACTCACAGACGGATACGCCGGGGAGTTCCCCGGAATCGGAGAGCTCAGTTGTTCGAAGCGTGCGGGCTTCAAGAGCCAGATCAGTGCGCGGAGATATGAAATTCATGGAAAAAGCCTCCTTTTCATGTATATTTTGTAGCTTTTCCGGGGGAGAGGAGGTTATGCGGCGGCTTTGCAAAAAAATTTGAAAAAAGGCTTGATTTTTCAATGTTTTGATGTTACAATCATTATCCGCAGGTCTATGGAGCTTTACTCTGTGGACCAACAACTAAGTAGGAGGAGGTGGCACAAAATGCCCAACATTAAGTCCGCAATCAAGAGAAACGAGCTCGCTAAGGTGAGAAATGCCAGAAATAAGGCAGCTAAGTCCGAGTTGAAGACCAATCTGAAGAAGTTTGAAGCAGCGGTGGCTGAGGGCAACCGTGAGGCGGCCGCAACTACCTATAAAGTTGCTGTCAAGGCTGTTGATCACGCCGTTACCAAGGGTCTGCTCCACAAGAACAACGCAGCCCACAAGAAGTCCGGCATGGCTCAGAAAATGAACGCCATGTAAGGCTCTCAAATATAGCTGACAGGGGGTACGGTTTTTGCCGTACCCTTTTTTCCTAACGGAGATATTTATCATGTGGAAGGAGACCGAAGCATGCCGCGTCTCAGCGTCATTATTCCCGCCTATAACGCCGCCGCTACCATCGCCCGTTCGGCGGGCAGCGTGCTGGCAAGCACCTATTCTGATCTGGAGCTGATCGTAGTGGACGACGGCTCTAAGGACGATACGGCGGCGATCTGCCGCTCCATCGCTGCGGCAGATGACCGGCTGCGTCTGATCAGTCAAAGCAATGCCGGTGTTTCCGCAGCCAGAAACCGGGGCATGGATGAGGCCCGGGGCGAGTATATCGCCTTTGTGGATGCGGATGATTATATTGAATGTACGGCGTATACAGCGCTCTTTGAGGCAATGGACAGCCAGCAGTGCGACAGTGCTGCCTGCGGCTACTACGAGGAATATGCGGACGGCGCACGGATCGTAAAGAGTGCACCCAAGCCTGCCGGCGCCTACGCCTTCGACCAGGTCCGGCAGCTGATCGTGCTTCCGCTGCTGTGTGACCGCTTACAGCGCAATTTGCTGTTGGGTACCGTGTGGCGGTATCTCTTTCGCACAGAGGTGATCCGGGCGGGCAAAATTCGCTTTACCGGTGCTTATCTGGAGGATGAAGTGTTCCTTATAGAATACTTCTCGGTACCGACCCGCCTGGCCGTTGTGGATAAGCCTCTGTATGGATATCTGCAAAATCCCCAGAGCGTGACAAAGCGCTATCTGTCCGGCTTTACGGATACCTTTATGCGGACGATAGAGCTGAAGCAGCAGTTGGTCGAACGGTTTGATATTCCGGTGCCGGCTGACTGGAAACTGAACAGCGCCTGGGCCGGGCTGCTTATCGCCGTGTCCAACGAATATGCACCGGGCAATCCCGGCGGCGGGGTCCGACGGCTGAGAGAGCTGGCGCGGCTGCCGCTGTTCAGACAGGCGATCGAGGAGTATAAGCCCACAGGGATGAACCGCAACAAAACTCTGGCGGCTGCTCTGCTGCGCCGGCATATGTACGGTCTGCTGGGGCTGTTGTACACCTTGAAAAACAGGGGGAGGAAATAAAGTCTGTGGAATATTTGCAAACAAGCTTTTTTGTGGCACTGCTCACACGCTTTCGGGACTATCTGACGGAGATCTTCCGGGGCAGCGTGACCTACCGCTTCTGCATGTGGTGCTGGGCTGCTATGAAAAACGGCGTGTTTTACCGGTTTGCTCTGGGCGGTCAGAGGGCGGATGCGCTCTGGCGCGGCAACTGTGTCTGCCGGGGCCTGTCGGCGCTGCTGGATCTGCCGCTGCGCCTATCCAGGTTCCTGCTGGGGAGAAACACGGTTTTCTCCGGCAGCTTTCTGCTGGAGCAGTCTGTTGATTTTTCCCGGCGCCGGCTGACGCCCGGGATCGGCTTTGTAATTCTGGCGCTGCTGGTGATCCCCCAGAAGCAGTGGAACAATCTGTACAGCCTCCTGTTTGCAGGGGTGCTGCTGCTCATGTTTATTCTGGCGGCCTCGGATGGCTTGCTGCACCTCTCCCTGCGGGAGATCGGTTTCTTCCCGGTGCTGTTTGCACTCTGCGTATTTCTGGGATATGTCACATCCCGGCAGCCGGCGCTGTCCTTCCGTTTCTTGATTTTTGGCGTGACCTGTATGCTGTTCGTTTTGCTGACGGCCAATGCGCCCAAAAGCGCCCGGGAGCTGGAACAGATCATTCTGCTGTGTTCCATAGGTGTGGCACTGTGCTCGCTGTATGCATTGTACCAGCGCCTGACCGGCGTTGAGGCCAACGGCATACTGACGGATCTGGAGCTGAATGCCAATATGCCGGGGCGCGTCTACTCATTTTTCGAAAATCCCAACAGCTTTGCCAACATTCTGGTACTGTTTGCACCCATGATGCTCACAATGGCGCTGTATGTACCGGGCTCCTGGAAAAAGCTGTGGTATCTGGCTGTATTCGGACTGGCCTGTATGGCCCTGCTGATGACCTATTCCCGGGGCGGCTGGCTCAGCCTGGCGGTGGGACTGGGCGTTCTGCTGCTGGCGCTCGGCCCCCGCTGGGTGCCGCTGTGTATGGTGC
>CAKTGW010000009.1 GCA_934561725.1 uncultured Oscillospiraceae bacterium | reverse complement strand
GGTCACAACAAATGCAGACGCGCAGACTCTGAACGAGAATGATCCGGTCAGCTTTGCAACGAACGAAACGGTACAGGGAGAGAGTATCAGCCATGTGGAAAATTCTTCGGAGCTGGTCTTAAATCAGGCGGGTGTTTATACTCTATATTATAACGGCCTGCTCACGGGCTCTGAAGGGGCGGCGTATCCGCTGCAGATCTCTGTAGCAGTATATCAGAATGGCGTGCGTTTGCCGCAGACTGCCGCACAGGCAACGCTGACCGCAGCGGGAGAGACACGGGGCGTTGCAGGAAACGGAACGATCCGGGTCAGTACGGGTACAGGGACGCTCCCCAGTACGCTGGTGGTCCGCAACGAGAGCGACAATACAACATGGGATTATGCAGAGGTCATTATAGGCAAGACCTTGTAAGTCTGAAGCGGGCGGGGCGTGAACCCGCCCGCCGTTTTTATCGGGAGGGAGATCACCATACAGATCTGTGTATACGCCATATGCAAAAATGAGGCCCGTTTTGCCCGGCGCTGGTATAGCTCCATGAGTGAGGCAGACGCGGTCTATGTATTGGATACAGGCTCAGAGGACGGCTCGGCAGAGCTGCTCACAGAGCTGGGGGCGGTCGTACAGCGGCAGGACGTTTTGCCCTGGCGGTTTGACCGGGCGCGCGATCTGTCGCTGCAGATGGTCCCGCGCAGCGCAGATATCTGTGTATGTACGGACCTGGACGAAGTGTTTTGCCCGGGTTGGCGTGCGGCCCTGGAGCGGGCGTGGACGCCGGAAACGACACAGGCGCGGTATGAATATGTCTGGAGCTTTGACGCACAGGGCCGGGATGACGTGACCTTTTTTGCGGAAAAGATCCACAGCAGACAGAACTATATCTGGCGGGGAGCGGTACATGAGGTGCCGGTATGCACAACGGGAGCGCCCCGGTTCACGCTTGCCCAGGGCGTGCGGCTGGAGCACTATCCGGACGCGGCCAAAAGCCGGGGGCAGTATCTGCCTTTGCTGGAACAGGCTGTACAGGAAGAGCCGGAGAATGACAGGATGGTGCATTATCTGGGGAGGGAATACATGTTTGCCGGGCGCTGGAGCGAGAGCATACGCACACTTCAAAGGCATCTGGAGCTGCCCCGGGCCACATGGCGGGATGAGCGCTGCGCGTCCATGCGCTTTATTGCCCGCTGCTGGCTGCATTTGCAGAGAAGAGATGAGGCGGAGCAGTGGCTGCTGCGGGCCTGTGCAGAGGCGCCCTGGCTGCGGGAGCCGTGGGTCGAGCTGGCGGGCTTCTGTACAGAGAGCGGCGATGCTGCCGGAGCGCTTTTTGCGGCACTTCGGGCATTGGAGATCTCGGAGAGGCCGCGCAGCTACATTACAGAAGGTGTCTGCTGGGGTGCACTGCCCCATGATCTGGCAGCGTTGGCGGCGTGGAAGCTGGGACTTTATGACCTTGCCGTCCGCGAGGGAGAGGCGGCGCTGGGGCTGTCGCCGGAGGACGGGCGTTTGGCGGAAAACCTGCGTTTCTACAGATTGGGGCCGGCGTGCGGAGCGGATAGAACATCTGGTATTTGACTTTGCGGGGAATTTACAATATAATCTTTTGTAATAGATAAATATATGGAGGCGGCTATGCACGCAAAACCTGCAAATCATAGACATAAAAAAGCGCTGATTGCCGGGAGTGCTGTTCTGGGACTGATCATCGTTATTCTTCTGGCGGTGCTCATCAGCTCCTGCACGAAGGGCGGGCGTTTTGATAAGCTTTATAACGAGGGCTCGGATGCCTATCTGGCCGGTGACTACGAACTGGCAGCAGAAAAGCTGGAAAAAGCGCTGGAATATGGCGAGAGCGTAGACTGTTATGTGCTTCTGGCCAACACCTATTATGCCGGCATGGGAGACGTGGATAAAGCCATAGAGGTGCTCTATGTGGGCTCTTATAAGCTGGACAGCGACACGATCGACAGTTATCTGGAGAGCCTGAAGGCGCTGAAGGCCGGGGAGACTTCCGGCAGCAGTGCAGTTACCGTGGCAGGAGAGACGATCTCCCGGGACGTTACCAGCCTGGTGCTCAGCCAGATGCGGCTGCAAAGCAGTGACATTGCACCTTTGGCAGAACTGACTGCGCTGGAGAGCCTGTCCCTGACGGACAATGGGCTGACTGATCTGACGGCTCTGAGCGGGCTTTCAAATCTGAGCTTCCTGCAGCTGGGAAATAACCAGATCAGCAATCTAGCGCCGCTGTCTCATTTGACCGGCCTGCGCACACTGTATCTGGACGGCAATCCGGTCTCGGATTTTACACCGCTGAAAGGCCTGCGCAGCCTGACGACTTTGAGCATTAAGAATACAGGCATTACGAAAGAGGGACTGGAAGAGCTTCAGAAGGCTCTGCCGGATTGCAGCATCCACAGCGATCTGGGTCTCAGCAAGGATGAGGTGGTTGAGATCACCCTGGGCGGCGTGACCTTTAAATCCGATGTGACGGAGCTGGATCTGAGCGGCAAGGGAATCACGGACATTTCTGAGCTGGAAAAGTGCACACAGCTGACAAAACTGGATCTGCGGGATAACAAGATCTCTGATCTGACGCCGCTGATGGATCTGAGCGAACTGAGCTGGCTGTGCATCTGGAATAACCGCGTGGAGGATATCCTGCCTCTCATGGGGATGCAGAACCTGAAGTATCTGGATGCGGATAAGAATAAGATCACGGATATCACGGCGCTCTCTGCTTTGAACTCCATGGAAGAGCTTTGGCTGAGCTATAATGACCTGGACAGCATCAAGCCGCTGACCAAGCTGACCGGACTGCGGCGCCTGGGCCTGAAGGGAACCGGACTGACCGATACGGATCTGGATCAGCTGAAAAAGCTGACCGGGCTGACCGAGCTGGCTCTTGAGGAGAACACGGAGCTGACCGGCAGCACAGTGGATGCTCTGAAGCTGGCTCTGCCCAAATGTACGGTGACCCATTCGGAGCTGGTCTATTCCGTCACTCTGGGCGGAACATCCTATAACTCGGATGCAGAGGCTGTGGCGGCTTCCGGTACCGGTGTCACAAGCCTGAGCGGACTGGAAAAATTCAAGGAGTTGCGGACACTGCAGCTGACGAATACCTCCGTGTCGGATCTGAGTCCGCTGGCAGAGCTTACAAGACTGGAAACACTGGAGATCTGGAGCAGTGACTCTGCCCAGCGCGGCCGGATAAGCAGTCTGTCCGCCCTGTCCGGACTGAAAAATCTGAGAAATGTAAATCTGATGTGGAACAGCGTGAGTGATTTGAGCCCGCTGGCGGCCAGCACCGGTATCCGGGAGCTGTACCTCACCGGAAACAGTGTCAGCGACCTGTGTGCCCTGCGGAATATGACCCAGCTTGAAAATCTGACGCTGGATCAATGCCCTCTGGGCAGTCTGAGCCCTCTGAGCGGGCTGACTGCGCTGGAGAGCCTGTCCATGCAGAGCTGCGGCTTGCGGGATATCTCCGCGCTCAGCGGATTGACCGGGCTGCGGGAGCTGTATCTGGACGGCAACAGCATTGATGATGTAAGCGCGCTGGAGGGACTGAGCAGCCTGCGTTATCTGCATATTGCCAACAACAACCTGAGCGCACAGCAGGTGCGCGATCTGCAGGCGGCTTTGCCCAATTGCAGTGTGTATACAGATCTGGATCTGACTGCAACAGAGGCTGCGGAAGAGGCGGAGCCCATCGTGGGCTAAAGCACCGAAGCAGATTTGAATAATGTTCACAAGAAATCTCCAAAACTTGGTAAGTTTTGGAGATTTCATAGTTTTGGTGTATATTTTTAACAGATTGTTCTTTTAATTCTGCGGAGAATATGTTATAATACACACAAAGCAAGGGAGCTTGCTTGAGGAATTAGCGGCGGCGTCCAGCCGCCCGGAAGGAGCTGAAACCGGATGAAGTTTACCTTTATCGAAAAGAAACTGCATGTTGACGATGCTGTGAAAGCCTACGCTGAGAAGAAGATCGGCAAGATCGATCGCCTCTTCCGCAGTGAGAGCGAGGCATTTATCACATTTGGCACCGAGAGAGGCCGCTATAAGGCGGAGGTCACTCTCAACAACAACGGCATGTTCTATCGGGTAAGCGAAGTCACCAGCGACATGTATGCCTCTATCGATTCGGCTGCGGCTTCCATTGAGCGCCAGATCCGCAAGCACAAGACCCGCCTGAGCAAAAAGCTCCGGGAGGGGACGATCGACTGGTCGCCTGTTATGGCACAGGAGCCGGAGGAAGAGGAGGACGAGTTCAAGATCGTCCGCACCAAGCGCTTTTCGCTGAAGCCGATGACCGCTGAAGAGGCGATCCTGCAGATGGATCTGCTGGAGCATGAGTTCTTTGTGTTCAAGAATCAGGAGGACGACAGCTTCTCTGTTGTCTATCGCCGGCATGACGGCGGCTATGGACTTATCTCCGCTGATGATATGTAATTGAAGCCTCAAAAGGCGCCCCATCGGGGCGCCTTTTTTGCCTATGGTTGGGAAACACGGGATAAAAAGTAAGGAGAAGCACTATGTACCGGCATAGGCGATTTATTCTGCGCAGCGTTTCCCTTGTCCTGACAATGGCTCTGTTGTCTTCTGCTCCAGCTGCGGCATTAGATGCTGCACAAGAGGCGGAGGCTGTCCAAGAAGAGGCGGCCAGCATCTCTGCCCAGATGAATCACAATCTGGAAGCCTTTTTCGATAATCCTGTTTTTGAGGTAGAAAGCTCAGAGATTCGTCTTGCCTCGGAGCTTAACGAACTGATTTTATCCAGTGACGTTCAAACGCAGCAGATCGTCAACAGTGCAGAAACGATGGATGTTTACGATGTCAACATTAATGAAATGCAGGAACTTTTCCCAGAAATTAATTCCTACATAGACGTATCGGTGTATAAGGGTGTAACAAACATTCTGTATGACACTACATCTGGTATGCGAACATCTATGGCTTGGCAGGGAGATGTTCTGCTGAATAAAGCGACATACGATCCTGTCAATAAAATTTTGTACTTCTACGATTCTGAAACGGATACGTTAACAGCAGAATTTTTTGACCCTATTATAAGCACAGAAGCGAGTTTTCCGGAAGAACAGTGGGATAAAATCGAGCGGATCCTTGAATCTGAAGAGCCCGATGCCTATGCAAAAGTCAATGAACTGTCTGGCCTGCTGGCGAGGGACTTGGAAGAGAGCATACCCTGGATTCACGGCGATGCAGGGATATCCGTTATGGCTGTGGGTTCCAGGCTGAATCCGAATTCGAATATAAAAAAGCTTGTCCATAAAAGCTGAAAAGGCGCCCCATTTGGGGCGCCTTTTCAGCTTTCATCCTGTTTATCGGCGTTACTGTGCCGGATCAGATCACAGCCGCAATGGCGGCAATACTTCTGGGACGTTGTTTTGCGGTAAAGCTAATCAAACAGGCCGGAGGAGAGATAGCGTTCGCCGGTGTCGGGCAGGAGCACAACAATGCGTTTGCCGTCGTTTTCGTAGCGGTTTGCCAGACGGCGGGCGGCGCAGAGGGCGGCGCCGGAAGAGATGCCGGCCAGAATGCCCTCCTTCCGGGCCAGCTCCCGGGCGCAGGAGAAGGCCTCCTCGTCCGTGACGCACATGATCTCGTCAATCACGCGCCGGTCCAGTACCTGGGGCACAAAGCCTGCGCCGATGCCTTGAATGCCGTGAGGACCGGCCTTGCCGCCGGACAGAACAGGCGAACCGGCGGGCTCAACGGCGACCACAAATACGTCGCTGTTCTGCTCCTTCAAATAGAGCCCCACGCCGCTGATGGTGCCGCCGGTACCCACGGCGGATACAAAGAAATCCAGCATACCGTCAGTATCCCGCCAGATCTCGGGACCCGTTGTCTCATAGTGTGCCCGGGCGTTGGCGGGATTTTCGAACTGCCCGGGGATGAAGCTGCCGGGGATGGAGGCGTGAAGCTCTCTTGCTTTCTCGATGGCACCGGCCATGCCGCGGCTGCCCTCGGTGAGTACGATCTCGGCACCGTAGGCGCCCAGAAGCTTCCGCCGCTCCAGGCTCATAGTCTCCGGCATGGTGAGGATCAGCTTGTAGCCCAGAAGCGTACAGGCAGAGGCTAGACCGATGCCGGTGTTGCCGCTGGTCGGCTCAATGATCGTGGCGCCCGGGGAGATCAGTCCGCGGCTTTCCGCATCCCGGAGTATGGCCAAGCCTACACGGTCCTTGGCACTGCCTGCGGGATTGAAGGATTCCAGCTTGGCCAGGATCTCTGCATAGCAGCCCTTGCCGAAGCGGCTGAGGCGCACCAGCGGGGTGCTGCCGGTCAATTCGGTGATGTCATTAAAGATCTTCATTATTTGATCGCCTCAAAGCCCTGTGCAAGATCGTCGATGATATCGTCGATGTGTTCGGTTCCGATGGAGAGGCGGATGGTGCCGGAGCTGATGCCGCAGGCGCGAAGCTCCTCCTCGTTCATCTGGGAATGCGTGGTGCTGGCCGGGTGGATGACCAGACTCTTAACGTCGGCCACATTGGCCAGAAGAGAGAACAGCTTCAGGCTTTCGCAGAAGGCCTTGGCCTTTCCGGCGTCGCACAGCTCAATGGTAAAGATGCTGCCGCCGCCAAGGGGGAAGTAGCGCTTATAAAGCTCGTGATCCGGGTGATCCGGCAGGCTGGGATGATTGACCTTTTTTACCTCGGGGCGGGCATTCAGATACTCAACGGTTTTCAGTGCGTTGGACACATGGCGTTCGACCCGCAGAGACAGGGTCTCCAGTCCCTGAAGCAGCAGCCAGCTGTTGAAGGGGCTGGGACATGCGCCGTAGTCGCGGAGAATGGTGGTGCGCAGCTTGGTGATGTATGCGGCCGCACCGGCGGTATCGGTAAAGACAATGCCATGATAGTTCTCATTGGGCTGAGTCAGACCGGGGAAGCGGCCGCTGCCGGCCCAGTCGAATTTTCCGCTGTCGATCACAATGCCGCCCAGCACGCTGCCATGGCCGCCAATGAACTTGGTGGTGGAGTGGATCACGATATCCGCACCGTGCTCGATGGGGCGGATGAGATAGGGCGTACCGAAGGTATTGTCCACCATCAGGGGGATCTTGTGGGCGTGGGCGATTTTGGCCACAGCTTCCATATCGATGATGTCGCAGTTGGGGTTGCCCATGCTCTCCATATAGATCAGCTTGGTATTGGGCTGAATGGCGCGCTCGAAGTTGGCGGGGTCAGAGCCGTCTACAAAGGTGGCCGTGATGCCGGCATCGGCCAGCGTGTGCGCAAACAGATTGAAGGTACCGCCATACAGCGTGGCGGAAGAGACGATATGGTCGCCGCTGACCAGAATGTTCTGCACGGCGCCGGCAATGGCGGCTGTGCCGCTGGAGAAGGCCAGGGCACCTACGCCGCCTTCAAGAGCGGCCATACGCTTTTCTAGCACATCGCTGGTGGGATTGCCCAGACGGGAATAGATGTTTCCGGCTTCAGTCAGGCCAAAGCGGCCGGCTGCGGACTCACTGTTGGGGAAAACGTAAGAGGTGGTGGCGTAAATGGGAACAGCGCGGGCGTCTGTGGCGCTGTCGGGAGACTCCTGACCTACATGGAGCTGAAGAGTTTCAAATTTATAGTTGGACATTGAGCGATCGGTCCTTTCTTTGTAAAGTGGTAAATACTATTATAATTATAGCGGCATGGGCGGAAGTTGTCCAGATAAACCGATTTAGTAGCCGGGAAATTAGGGGATAATGCGCCGGCTTGTGATAATTCGCGGGGAAATCACACAAATTACGGGCAATTTCTTTTGTAAGAGGCAAAATGTGATGAAAAAAGTGACTGTAATTTCGCCGGAAATTTACAAAAGAAGCTATGGACTTCACAGATGGAGTGTGGTACAATATATGTAAATTTAATAATATTTAACATTGCTAATCAGAGCAAACCGTGCAAAAGCACGGGACGCAAAGCATGGAAGGCTAAGGCCGGGAGAATATCCGGCTATGTCAGTTCGGCTGCCAGCAATATGCGGCGGCACAGCGATTCTCCAAATTGTCAAAATTTGTCAACCGCCGTGGTTACGGCGGTTGTTTTTTATTTTAAATTTGTAAAAAGAATTTTTAAAATATTACCAAAATATAACCGCAGGAAGATATAATCAGATCAAAGCTGAGCACTGAAGAGCAAAAAACCGAAATAGAGAGGGCTCATCCCATGAATAAGTCAGTCAAACACATCTGGAATATACTAAGCACGGCGCTGGTGGCGCTGGTCGTGATCCTGGCCATGGCGCTTGCGGGTGTCCGCTTCCTTGGTTTGACGCCGTATACGGTGCTCTCGGGCAGTATGGAGCCCACCTATCCCACGGGCTCACTGATCTATGTTAAAAAGGTTGATCCGGCCAGCATAAAGGTGGGAGATCCCATCACCTTTGTTCTGAATGAGGATCTGGTGGTCGCCACCCACAGAGTTGTGGCCATCGATGAAGAGAATCAGCGCTTTACCACCAAGGGCGATGCAAACAACGCTGTTGACGGCGCGCCGGTCCACTTCAATAATCTGATCGGCAAGCCGGTATTCTGCATCCCCGGGCTTGGCTACCTGTCCAGCTGGCTTTCTGAGCCGCCGGGAAAATACATCGGCTGGAGCGTGGCGGGCGTTGCCCTGCTGCTGATGTTTGCGCCGGAGCTTCTGGATGCGGCGGAGCGGTCGGATAAAAAGGCCGCGGAAAAGAAAGAAGCGCAGAAGAGCGAGTGACCGCCCGCTGCGCACCTGATCATGGGGGAAAGCCGAAAGGCTTACATATTACGGTACGCAAAGCTTCCCTGAAAACTGAAAGGAGTTTGTTCATCATGAAGAAGAAAATCGCATTTGCACTCACCATCGTACTGGCTTTTGCTCTGGGCATCGGCGGCACCTTTGCTTATCTGACTGCCAAGACCAGCGCAGTTGTCAATACCTTCACCATCGGTAATGTCGGTGACCTGAAGCTGGAAGAAAACTCTGGTACTGAGGTGAAAGACTCTGAAGGCAACGTGTTGAAGCGCGCGCACAAGATCATCCCCGGCGTTCCTACTACTAAAGACCCCAAGGTGACTTACACTGCTGATTCTACCGATGAGGCCGTTTATGTGTTCGTTAAGATCGATGCGGCGGACAGCTGGACTGTTAACGGTGCTGACTACACCTACAAGGATGGAGACAATGATTGCCTGAGCTGGTCCGTAAATACCACTGATTGGACAGCGGTTCCCGGAACCACTGGTGTGTATTACAAGGCCTTGGGCGAGGGTGCCAGCCTGCCCGCGACCAGCGTGATCGCCGGCGATGCAATCACGGTCGATGGAGACAATGTTACCGAGGCGAATATTCAGACTATCGCCGGTGGCGCAGGTGAGCTGACCTTTACCGCTTATGCCATCCAGCAGGCCGGCTTTAACGGTGATGTTGCCGCTGCCTGGGCACAGTTCACCGACTGATCCCCCTTGACGTTTACTTATTAAAAGTAACTGAGAAACGAAAGGACGTATAGACGATGAAAAAGAAGATCACAGCAATTTGCCTGGTCGTGGCGCTGGCGGCGATCGCCGTTGTGGGCGGATCTCTGGCTTACTTCACATCTGAGGATGATGCGACCAATACCTTCACCGTGGGCAACGTGAGCATCGAACTGACTGAGCCCAGCTGGGTCAATAATCCTGCGGTTTATCCCGGCGAGATCCTGGCTAAGGATCCCACTGTGACCAATAACGGCGCAAATCCCTGCTATGTCCGCATTAAGGTCGACGGCCTTAACTGCCTGAATAAAGCCGGCGCCGGTGATGTGACCTATATCACCGATGATAC
>CAKTGW010000008.1 GCA_934561725.1 uncultured Oscillospiraceae bacterium | reverse complement strand
TCCAGGACGGTGACGACTGGACGACCTTCATTGACATTCAGGGCGTTGAGGATTTCCACGGCGAAATGGACTTCAAGGTCGCCGGTACCAAGAAGGGCATCACCGCCATCCAGATGGACCTGAAGAACGACGGTCTGAAGCACGAGATCATCAAGAACGCCTTTGAGATCACCCGCGAGGCCCGCATCCAGATCTTGGACGAGATCATGCTGCCCGTGATCTCCGAACCCCGCCATGAGCTGGCAGCCAGCGCTCCCAAGATGATCCAGATGAAGATCAACCCCGACAAGATCCGCGAGGTCATTGGTTCCGGCGGAAAGGTCATCCAGAAGATCACCGCCGACACCGGCTGCAAGATCGATATTGATGACGACGGCAGCATTTTCATTGCCTCCGAGGACATCGAGGCTTGCCGTCAGGCCCGTCAGACCATTGAGAATATTGTGTTTGAGCCCGAAGTCGGCCAGCTGTACTACGGCAAGGTCGTGCGCATCATCCCCATCGGCGCCTTTGTTGAGCTTGCTCCCGGCAAGGATGGCATGGTCCATATCAAGGATCTGGAGTTCAAGCGCACCGAAAAGGTGGAGGACGTCCTGAACGTGGGCGATATGACCTGGGTCAAGGTCACCGAGATCGATGACCGCGGTCGTGTAAATCTCTCCCGTAAGGACGCTCTGCGTGAGCGCGGCGAGGCATAAGTCTCCGCTCGAAGAGAACAGAACAAAAGACCAAATCGGCCCCTGTCCGGGGCCGATTTTTTCAAAGGAGCCTTTGCAATGAAGCAAAAAAGCATCCTGTTCCCGCTGATCCTGCTTCTCATCCTGCTCACCGCAGCAGTCCCGCTGCGGCGCCCCGGTCCGATCGCCTTCACCTTTGACGACGGCCCCAGTTCAAAATACACGCCTTACCTGCTGGACGAGCTGGAACGCCGCGGCGTGCACGCCACCTTCTTTGTCATGGGCAATTCCCTGACCGACCAGCATGGCGACATTGTCGAGAAAAACGCCGCTATCGTCCGCCGTGCCGCAGAAGCAGGGCATCAGATCGGAAATCACAGCTACAGCCACCCAAAGCTCTCTGACTGTTCTGACAGCGCAGTGCTGGATGAGCTGGAAAAAACCGATCAGGCTTTGCAGAAGATTCTTGGCAACGGCACATATATGGTCCGCCCGCCCTATGGCCCCGATGGGCTGACACCCCGGGTGCGCGCACTGATCTCCCGCCCTGTCATACTCTGGAGCATAGATCCCGCCTGGGAGACCGGCACCGCCGCCGAGGACGATATGTACCGCTGTATCGTAGATTCCGCTCGGGACGGCGATATTATCCTTCTCCACGACTTTCAGGGGCTGAACAATATTGATGCCGCACTGCGGGCGATCGATACGCTCCAGGCCCGCGGTTTTTCCTTCGTCACCGTGGCCGAGCTCATGGAGTTGAAGGGCGTCGCACCGGAGCCTGGTACGGTCTACCGCCGTTTTCCGCGGCCGCCGGCATAAATAACAGAACAGAAACAGAGGATTCACATGCACGAAATCATAACATTAAACAACGGATTGCGCATTGCTCATGAGCACATGCCCCAGACGCGTTCCGCCGCCGTAGGCATATGGGTAGGTGTCGGCTCCCGCTTTGAAAAGCGGAGTGAGGGCGGCTTTGCTCATTTTATCGAGCACATGCTCTTTAAAGGCACCTCCACCCACACCGCCCACGACCTGGCCGACATCATGGACAGCATTGGCGGCCAGATCAACGCCTATACCACGCGGGAGAGCACCTGCTTCTATGCCCGGGTGCTGGATACGCATCTTGACACAGCCATTGACCTTCTGGCCGAGATGTTCTTTGACTCTCTGTTTGATGAGGCCGATCTGTGCTCAGAACGCGGAGTCATCTTTGAAGAGATCGACATGTATAACGACGCCCCGGAGGATATGGTCTCTGAGCGGCTGTTCCTGAAAAGCTTTCCGGGCTCACTGGGCCGCCCGATCCTGGGCACAAAGAGCACGCTGAACCAGACCACCGGCGCCGCGCTGCGCGAATTCAAGGAGCGGCACTATACGCCGGACCGGGTCGTTCTCTCCCTTTGCGGCAGCTATACGGACCATCACCTTCAGCGCCTTGCCCAGCGCTTCGGCGCACTGCCCAAGCGCAGATCTCCCAACTTCCGGCGCGCCTCCTACGTGCAGAGCTTCACACTCAAGCGCAAGGCCACAGAACAGAACCACCTCTGTCTGGGCTTTCCCTCCCTGTCCGCCAGTGACGACCGCCGCTTTGCCCTGAATGTACTCAGCAGCATTCTCGGCGGCGGCATGTCCTCCCGCCTCTTCCAATCCGTCCGGGAAAAGCACGGGCTCTGCTATTCGATCTACAGCTTCACTGCCAGCCACGCAGATGCCGGGCTCTGCGGCATCACGACCGCATTGAACCGGGACAGCGAGATGAAAGCGCTGGGCCTGATCCTGGATGAGCTCCAACGGCTCCGGGCCGACGGCGTTACACCGGACGAGCTCAGCCGGGCCGTTGAGCAGGCCAAGAGCAGTTTGATCCTTGCCATGGAAAGCAGCTCTGCCCGCATGAACCGCCTCGGCTCAGCGATCACTGCGCTGGGCTCCTGCATGACGGCAGACGAAGTGCTCGAGCGCTACGATGCCGTCACCTGCGCGGACGTGCTGGCTCTTGCCCGGGAGACGCTGGATCCCGCCATCCTGTCCTTCTCTGCTGTAGGCCGTATTGCCGGCGAGGATGCCTACCGCGCCGCACTGCGGCTCTGAAGCTCCTCCATTGGGATAAAATTGACCTTTTTTTCAAAAAACTCTTGACTGTAAAGCCTCTTTACCCCTTATATTGGCCTTGAAATTCCCCTGGAAGGAGGAACATTATGACCATTAAGGAAATTGAAGAACGCTCTGGTCTGACGCGGGCCAATATCCGCTTTTATGAGTCTGAGGGTCTGCTTACCCCTCAGCGGCTGCCCAACGGCTACCGCGACTATTCCGAACACGATCTGACCTGCCTTCGCCGGATCCGTCTGCTGCGTGCACTGGGACTTTCCCTGGACGAGCTGCGCGCCCTCTGTTCCGGCCGCGAGCCTTTGACCGAAGCTCTGGAACGGCGGCTGGACGCCCTTGTCCGGGAGCACATTGGACTGGAGCGCTGCGCCGAGGTCTGCCGCCGGCTGTGTCAGGACCGCGCCGGCTGGGATACGCTGGACGCGCTCCCCTATCTGGATATACTGGATGCGCCGCTCCCGGAAAGCGATGCAGTCAAGCCGCTCCAGGTGCCCTTCCGGCGCTTCTTTGCCCGGCTCCTGGATTTTGCCCTGTGCAATGCGCTCTGGAGCGCTTTTCTCCTGCTGGCCCTGAACCTGAACATCAGCTCCCTGGATTCGAGCTTTTGGCTTCTGAACTGGTTTGCCGTTCTGTTTCTGCTCCTGCTTCTGGAGCCAGCCGCCCTGCACTTTTTCGGCACGACACCGGGCAAGGCCGTTCTGGGCCTGCACGTGTCGGATCCGGAGGGCGGCCGCCTCAGCTGGTACGCCGCGCTGGAGCGGACTCTCAACGCACAGGCCTATGGTGCGGGCATGAACATTCCCATACTCCGCCTCTGGCGGCTGTGGAAGAGCTTTGACGCCTGCATATCCGAACGCGGGCTGCTCTGGGAAAACGAGAGCACGCTCACCCTGCGGGATACCCGCCCCCGGCGGATCGCCGTCTATGTATTCAGCTGGCTGCTCATTTTTGGTTTTGCACTGCTGTGTGTACAGACTGCAGAAGTGCCCCTGCACCGCGGTCCGCTCACCGTTGCGGAGTTCTCCGAAAACTTCAACCGTCTGGCTGACTATCACCAGCTGGCCGCTGATCTGCGACTGGACAGCGACGGCAGCTGGGTGCCCCATAACAGCAACAGCATTAGTCTGTCTATAGCCGGGGGCGCTCCTCCGGAGCTTCACTACACGCAGCACAACGGACAAATGACCGGCCTGTCCATCGACATGGACGTCAGCGGCACAGATTTATGGGCACCCTTTCCGGGATATGAACTGGATATCTGCATTTTGTCCTTTGTGCGGGCGCAGAACGGTCTGTTTGCTTTGGGCGACCGCACTGTTGAACTACTTCGCCTCATGGACGAAAACGCCTTTGAGGCCGTTTCCGTTTCGGTAAACGGTGTGAACATCACCCGTACCGCGGAGCACTCCGGCTATCTGGACATTGGCGGCGTCCTTGTTCCCGCAGAGGGTGAAGCACAGCACTTTATATATCATTTCTCCATGGAGCTGGAATAACAAAGCAGCCTCCCCTGTCTTGAACAGACAGGGGAGGCTGCTTTTCAGCTTGAGTCCAAAGGGAGCTTTAAACAGCTTCCGGTTTAATTTTAATAGACCGTCATCAAAGCGGTCAGATTGACCGCCATATGGAAAAAGATGCTGGTCCACAGGCTGCCGCTGTGGTCATAGCACCAGGCCAGTACAAAGCCCGCAGGCAGATAGTCCAACGCATAGAGCAGAACGCTCAGATCCTGTCCGGAGACGGCATACTGCCATACATGCAGCACGGCAAACAGAGTCATCGCTGCAATATAGGCCGCCGCCCTGTCCCGCTCCCGGAGCCAGCCGAAGATCACGCCCCGGAAGAGCACCTCCTCTACCACCGGTGCCAGAAATACGGTCAGGCACAGGACCCGGTATACGTCCTCCTCCGCCAGCCCCACGATCGTTTCATTGTTCGGATTGACCCAGTTGATCTCTCCCCCGGTTACCAGGACAATAGCCAGAAGCAGCAGATAATTCAGTACCAGGTAGATAAAATAGCCCTGGATCAAGGTAACAATGCACAGGAGCTTGCGATCCATCAGCGTATCAAATTCCGCACGCAGATAACGCCAGCTGACAAGCAGCACCACTGTAAATGAGCTCAGCAGATAAAATACATTATATTGCAGCGGCGTGACCGCACCGGGCCAATTGGCCGCGTGCCAGTCTACCAGCAGCGGAAAGCCTATGGTGTACATGAGCAGGCAGGCAAGCAGGCTCATGTGGATCTTTTTGGTCATTGTGAAGTGAAAAGGGATCTTCAAGACGTTGTCTCCGCCTCCTTTTTCAGGGCATAGAGCGTATTCAGTGCCTCAAGGGGCGTAAGTGTATCCAGCTGCAAATTTTTCAATTTCTCTGCCAGCGCGGACGAGCTCACCTGTATCAGGCTGATCTGCTCATCCTCCTCCGGCAGTTCTGCCGCAAGCTCCTGCTTGGGCGCCGCAGCCTCCAGCTGGCGGAGATAGCGCTTTGCGCTGCGGATGATCCCCTCCGGCAGTCCGGCCAGCTTGGCCACCTCAATGCCATAGCTGTCATCCGCCGCGCCGGGCAGGATCTTGCGCAGAAAAATCAGATTACCGTCCTGTTTTTTCGCGGAAATATTATAGTTGCGCACGCCCTCCAGCACACCCTCCAGCGCGCTCAACTCATGATAGTGCGTGGCAAACATGGTCTTGGCGCCCAGCTTTTTCCGGTCCGCACAATGCTCAAGAACCGCGCGGGCGATCGCCATTCCGTCATATGTACTGGTTCCCCGTCCGATCTCGTCCAGGATCAGCAGGCTCTGGTTTGTGGCGTTTTTCAGGATCGCAGCCATCTCGTTCATCTCGACCATAAAGGTGCTTTTACCGGCCATGTTGGGGCCGGTGATAATGGCCACCCGCCCTTCGGTTTCACCCAGGTGCACATCATTCGGCACAAAGCGGGTATTCTTCTGTGCGGCCTCTACAACGGGATGCCGCCCCTCCGTAATATGGATACTCCGGCTGAGATCCACCTGAGGCTCGCAGTACTGATTGCGCACGGCCACCTCGGCAAGAGAGCACAGCACATCCAGCTCCGCCACCCGGGCGGCAGAGGCCTGCACCCGCTCCACCTGTGCGGCAATGTCATCCCGCACCTGGGTGAAAAAGCGGTATTCCAGATCCCCGATCCGATCCTTGGCCGTGAGCAGGCTGTTCTCCAGTTCCTTGAGCTCCTGGGTAAAGTACCGCTCGTTGCTCACCAGCGTCTGCTTGCGTATATAGTCCTCCGGCAAAGCGCCCTGAGCAGCCGACCGCGGCACGTCAATATAATATCCAAAGACCCGGTTATAGCCGATCTTCAATTTTTTGATGCCGGTGCGCTCCCGCTCCCGCTGCTCCAGCTCGGAGATCATTTTGGTCCCGTTGTCCCGCACAGAGCGCAGGTAATCCAGCTGTTCATCAAATCCGGTGCGGATCATGCCGCCTTCCCGGACAGAAAAGGGCGGATCGTCGCAGATAGCATTCCGGATAGACGTTGTTATGGCCGAGAGCGTCTCCATATCGTGGATCTGGCGCAGCATGGGAGCCCGGGCATTCTGCAGCAGCAGAACGATCTCCGGCAGGACGGCGGTGAAGCCGCCCAACGAATGCAGATCCCGGGCGTTGGCCGTGCCGTAAATAATACGGCTCATGATCCGCTGCATATCCCCGACCTTGCGCAGGCACTCGATCAGCTCACCGCGGAGCACATTGTCGCCGTGGAGTTCACTCACAGCAGCCAGCCGCGCGCGGATAGCCATGGGCGATACCAGCGGCCGGTTGATCCATGCCCGCATTTCACGTCCGCCCATCGGCGTCTTTGTCCTGTCCAGAACAGAGAGCAGCGTATCCTTTTTCTCACCGGAACGCAGATTCTCTGTCAGCTCCAAATTGCGGCGGGTGGTGTAGTCCAGCTCCATAAACCGGCCGGCTGTAAATACATCCATAGCGCGGATGTGGGCACAGCCGTTCTTCTGCGTATCGTGAATATAGCGCAGCAGCGCGCCGGCGGCGCACACCGCCGCCGGTGTATCGGCCAATCCCAGCTCGTCAATGCTCTTGACCTCAAACTGCTCACACACTGCGGCAGCACCCTGCATGTAATCAAAGCGCCCTGCATCGGCCTCCTGCATGGCAGACAGGCGCAGCCGCAGGAAATCACAGATGACCTGCTCGTCTGCGGCTCCCGCACTGAGCACAGCCTCTCTGGGTGCGAACCGCCCCAGCTCGTTAATGATATGTCCCACAGCCGACTGCTCAAAGCTCGCCAGACAGAATTCGCCTGTGGATATATCACAGAACGCCGCCGCTCCCTTGTCTCCCTCCAGGAAAATTGACGCCAGATAGTTGGATTTTCCCTCTTCCAGCATACTACTTTCCGTCACCGTTCCGGGAGTGATGATGCGGATCACGCCGCGGTCCACAATGCCCTTGGCTTCCCGCGGATCCTCCAGCTGGTCACAGATCGCCACTTTGTAGCCTTTAGCGATCAACCGGCCGATATACGCCTCGCAGGAATGATAGGGCACACCGCACATGGGCGTGCGTTCCTCCTCTGGCTTTCCCCTGTCCCGGGTCGTCAGCGCCAGCTCCAGCTCGCGGGAGGCCACAACGGCATCCTCGTCAAACATCTCATAAAAATCGCCCAACCGGAAAAACAGCAGGCAATCCTGATGCTGTTTTTTTATTTCATTATACTGCTTTCGCATGGGCGTAAGCTCTGCCATGAAAAAGCCTCCTGTTCGTTATTTTCCGCAGATCACTCAACAGCGCTGCCGAACAGCGCCCATGTTCTGGTCTCTTCGATCTTTGCGTCAGCGAAAGAGCCGATCAGGCTTTTATCGCCATGCAGGTGCACCAGTCTTCCGCCCCGGGTGCGGCTGGTCAGATTATAGCGGGCATCCCCGCTCTCGCCGTCCACCAGGACACGGACCGTTTTGCCCAGATATGCCGCATGCTTCTCCTCGGAAATGCGGTTGGCCAGCTCCAGCAGCCGGTCAAAGCGGCGCTGCTTGTCCGCCCGGGTGGCGCTGTCCGGCATGCGGGCCGCAGGCGTTCCCTCCCGGGGAGAGTAAATAAAGGTAAACATGGCGTCGTACCGCACACGCTCCACCAGCTTCAGCGTATCCTCAAACTCCTCATCCGTCTCACCGGGGAAGCCCACAATAATATCCGTCGTCAACACCAGATCCGGCATGAGCGCACGGGCCATATCCACCAGAGACAGATAGTGCTCACTGGTATAGACCCGGTTCATTGCCCGCAGTACGCGGTCGTTGCCCGCCTGAACGGGCAGATGGATATGCCGCTCTACCTTCTCGCACTCGGCCATGGTCCTGAACAGCTTCTCCGTGGCATCCTTGGGATGGCTGGTCATAAAGCGAATGACAAATTCTCCGGGAATGTCATTGATCCTGCGCAGCAGATCCGCAAAATCCACGTCAATATCCAGATCGCGTCCATAGGAATTCACATTCTGTCCCAGCAGAGTGATGTCCTTATAGCCCTCTGCCACCAGCTGCCGGGCCTCGCTCAGGATCTCCTCCGGCCATCTGGAGCGCTCACGGCCGCGGACATAGGGAACGATGCAGTAGGAGCAGAAGTTGTTGCAGCCATACATAATGCTGAGCCAGGCCTTCACGCCGCCCTCCCGGCGGACCGGAATGCCCTCGGCAATACTGCCATCCTCAGTGTCAGTGGCAAAAATGCGCCCCCGCTCCGTCAGGATCTTTTCCATAAACTCCGGGAAGCGCCACAGCTCGTGGGGGCCGAACACCAGGTCCACATGCCTGTAGGATTCACGCACCTTTTTTGCTACGGATTCCTGCTGTACGGCGCAGCCGCACAGGGCAATGATCTGCTCCGGCTTTTTCCGCTTGGTGTGGGTCAGTGCACCCACGTTGCCCAGCACGCGTTGCACCGCATGCTCACGCACGGCGCAGGTGTTGATCACGATCACATCCGCCTCTGCCTCATTCTCCGTAAAAGCATAGCCCATCTCCTGCAAATAGCCCCGCAGGCGCTGGGAATCCGCTTCATTCTGCTGGCAGCCGTAGGTATCCACCATTGCCAGCATCCGGCGGCCGTTCTGCCGGTTTGCCTCCCGGATGCGGCGGCAGATCTCCAGCTCATTGTTTATCTTCTCCGGCTCTATCTCCACACGTTTATAACTCATAAAAGACTCCTTGAAATCTAAAGCGTTAGGTTTTATTTTAACATTTTTATGTAGAATTTACAATGATTTTGTTATATAATGCAGAACTATACAAGACTAATCAGTTCAGGAGAGACGCCATGCCTGTTATCAATATTCTGTCCCCGCACGTAGCCGATCTGATCGCCGCCGGAGAGGTGGTAGAGCGCCCTGCATCTGTGGTCAAGGAGCTTACGGAAAACTCCATAGACGCTGGTGCCGGAAACATCACCATTGAGCTTCAGCGCGGGGGACTGACCTTTATCCGCATTACGGACGATGGCTGCGGCATGTCGCCGGAGGATGCCGGCGTCTGCTTTCTGCGCCATGCTACCAGCAAGCTCCGTGACGAGCACGGACTTGAGGCCATCGGCACACTGGGCTTTCGCGGTGAGGCTCTTGCCGCTATCTCTTCCGTATCCCGCATTGAGCTGACCACACGGGAAAAATCCGCCGCCGAGGGCATTGAGATGTCTCTGGAAGCCGGAGATATCCAATACATGCGCCCCACGGGCTGTCCCCGCGGCTCTGTAATGACCGTGCGTGACCTGTTCTACAACACACCCGCCCGTCTGAAATTCATGAAGAGCGACCGGGCCGAGGGTGCCCAATGTGTGGCCGTTGCCATCCGCTGTGCTCTGGCTCATCCGGAGGTTTCTATCCGCTGTCTGCGGGACGGACGGGAGGAATTTTTTACTCCCGGTGATGGCAAGCTGCTTTCTGCCAGCTATGCAGTCCTGGGCCGGGAAAACGCAGCCGGTATGCTGCCCTGCTCCGGCGAACAGGACGGGATCTCCGTCTCCGGCTTTGTCTCCTCTCCCAGAGGCGGACGAGGCAACCGTACCGGGCAGTTTTTCTTTGTAAACGGCCGGTGGATCCGTTCCCTGACCATGCAGACCGCACTGGAAAACGCTTATAAAAACACACTTCTGGTGGGCAAATATCCCGCCCTGCACGACGCTTATCTGAGCGTGGTGGAGGCCCTCACCCACGGCGGCATTGAAAACGACGTCAGCGTGGAGATCAAATGGGTGGATTCCGAGGGCGTGACC
>CAKTGW010000007.1 GCA_934561725.1 uncultured Oscillospiraceae bacterium | reverse complement strand
CTATAACCCCAGCACCGGCGAGGTGCAGGCAGAGGTTCCCTGCTGCACCGAAGATGAAGTCAACTATGCTGTGGCATGTGCCGCCAAGGCTTTCCCCGCCTGGCGTGATATGCCCATTCTCAAGCGCGTACAGGTGCTTTACAAGTTCCGTGACCTTCTGGTGGAGCACTATGATGAGCTGACCGAGCTGTGCGCCCGTGAGCACGGCAAAAACTGGGCCGAATCCGCCGGCGATATTGCCAAGGTCAAAGAGCCTGTTGAGCTGGCCTGCGGCGCCCCCAGCTTTATGATGGGCGAAAGCCTGATGAACACCTCAACCGGATACGACACTGTGCTCTATCGCGAGCCTCTGGGCGTTTTTGCCGGTATTGCTCCTTTCAATTTTCCCGGCATGATTCCCATGGGCTGGATGACCCCGCTGTGCATTGCCACCGGCAACACCATCGTCATCAAGGCCGCATCCCGCACACCGCTGACCTCCATGCGCTGCGCCGAGCTTTGGCAGGAGGCCGGGCTGCCCGCCGGTGTTCTGAATATCGTCACCTGCTCCCGCAAGGAGTCTGAGCTGTTCCTGACTCACCCTGACATCAAGGGCGTCAGCTTCGTAGGCACTACCAACGTGGGCAAGCATATCTATGGCATTGCCGCTTCTCACGGCAAGCGCGTGCAGGCTCAGACCGAAGCCAAAAACCATGCTCTGGTCCTTGAGGACGCCGCTCTGGAGCGCACTGCCCGCGGCATCATCAACGCCGCTTACGGCTGCGCCGGTGAGCGCTGCATGGCTTTGAGCTGCGTTGTTGTCCAGGAGAGCGTTGCCGATCAGCTGGTCGAGCTGCTCGTAAAATTTGCAAAGGCGCTGAAGGTCGGTCCCGCCTATGACAAGGCCACGGATCTGGGTCCTGTTGTAGACCCCGGTCATAAGGCCAAGATCGAGGGCTGGATCGCCAAGGGTATCGAAGAGGGCGCCGAATGCGTACTGGACGGCCGCGGCATCACCGTCCCCGGCTATGAGAACGGCTTTTACCTCGGCCCCACGATCCTGGATCATGTCAAGCCGGGTATGACCGTCGGCGATGAAGAGATCTTTGGACCTGTACTGTGCATTAAGCGTGTAAAGGATTTCGAGGAAGGCATAGAGCTTATGAACGCCAACCGCTTTGCCAACGGCAGCGTGATTTTCACTCAAAACGGCTATTACAGCCGCGAATTTGCCCGCCGCACCCATGGCGGCATGGTGGGTATCAATGTCGGCATCCCTGTTCCCGTTGGCATTTTCCCCTTCTGCGGCCACAAGGAAAGCTTCTTCGGCGACCTGCATGTTCTGGGCAAGGACGGCGTGCGCTTCTTCACCGAGGTCAAGTCTGTAACGACCACCTGGTTCTCTGAGGAAGAGAAAAAGAACACCAAGGTAGACACCTGGGACGGCAGCGTGGCACACTAAACTGCTTTTTGATTTTCTCTCTTATTATATTCCCAACCCTCTTCCAGCAAACGAGCCCGGCGGAAATTTCCGCCGGGCTCTCGCTGTATCTGTGTCTGTTCAGCTGTTCCTCCGCAAAAATCAACGGCTCAGAGGCGCATTCATCAGACTTTGAGATGAAAAACTGTTTACAAGAACAAGAGAAATTTGATATAATTATTTACCCTCGGTAAACAAGGGCATATCTAAATCAAAGGGGCGTTTTCCCATGGCACAAAGCTTTGCAGAACGACTTTCAGCCATCCGCCATGAAAAAGGGATCAGCCAGCGCCGGGCGGCCGCCGATCTGCGGATCAGCCAGGCTCTTCTGTCCCACTATGAAAACGGTGCCCGGGAGCCGGGCCTCCAGTTTATCTGCCGCGCCTGTGATTATTACGGCGTCACTGCGGATTTTCTCCTGGGCCGCACCGAGATCTCTGACAGCTGTGCGCTGGATGCACCCTTCAGCGCCCTGACCGCCGTACAGCGCGCACTGCGCCAGCGGAACAGCGCCGAGGTCGAGGCCGCAGTTGCCAAATACTTTGGCGCCGCTGCCCGCCGGATCAGCGCCCAGATCCACGGTCTGGCCGACGCACGTACCATTGCCCGCTGCGCGCTGGAGCAGGCCGAGGCCGAGCACGCCATTGCCGTGCTTTTCGCCTCTGACAGCAAGAGCGAGCACTAATGTAATTTATTCTGGATCCCCCGCCGGCCTTGCCCGGATCGAGAGGATTTCCCTCACGGAGGTTTACTTTTTATGACCGAACAATCCAAGATCCGCAATTTTTCCATTATCGCCCATATCGATCACGGAAAATCCACCCTGGCCGACCGGCTTCTGGAGATCTGCAACGCTGTGGAAAAGCGCAATATGGAAAACCAGCTCCTGGACAACATGGAGCTGGAGCGAGAACGCGGTATTACCATCAAATCCCGCGCCGTCCGGCTGGACTACAAGGCTGACGACGGCGAAAGCTATGTTCTGAATCTGATCGACACGCCGGGTCACGTGGACTTCAACTATGAGGTCAGCCGTTCCCTGGCCGCCTGCGAGGGCGCCGTTCTGGTCGTGGACGCCACCCAGGGCGTGGAGGCCCAGACACTGGCCAACACCTATCTGGCTATGGATCACGATCTGGAGATCCGCCCCGTATTCAACAAAATCGACCTTCCTGCCGCCGACCCGGAAAAGGCCAAGCACGAGGTGGAAGATATCATCGGTCTGGATGCTATGGATGCTCCGGAGATTTCCGCCAAGATGGGTACAAATATCCGCGCCGTTCTGGAGGATGTTGTCCAGCATGTCCCCGCGCCCCAGGGCGACAGAAGCGCCCCTCTCCAGGCGCTGGTTTTCGACAGCCAGTATGATCCCTATCTGGGCGTCATCGTCTATTTCCGCGTGATGCAGGGCAGCATCGGCGTGGGAGACAGCGTAAAAATGATGGCCTCCAACACGAAGTATACCGTACTGGACTGCGGTTATCTCAAGCCCCTGGGCATGGAGAGCTGCGACCGGCTCTATGCCGGTGAGGTCGGCTATTTTACCGCCAGTATCAAAAATGTGGCCGACACCCGTGTCGGCGATACGATCACCGGCGCCGACCGCCCTGCCGCCGAGCCGCTGCCGGGCTACCGTCCCGTGCAGCCCATGGTCTACTGCGGCGTCTACACGGAAGACGGAAGCAAATTCCCCGATCTGCGCGATGCTCTGGAAAAGCTCCAGCTGAACGACGCCTCCCTCTCCTTCGAACCGGAAAGCTCAGTTGCCCTGGGCTTCGGCTTCCGCTGCGGATTTCTGGGCATGCTCCATATGGAAATCATCCAGGAGCGCCTGGAGCGTGAATTTGATCTGGACCTGGTCACGACCTTGCCCTCGGTCATCTACGAGGTCGTAAAAACCGACGGTGAAACCGTCATGGTGGACAATCCCCATAACTACCCCGATCCTGCTGTGATCGAGTTGGCCCGGGAGCCCTATGTCAAGGTCTCGATCATCACACCGCCTGAATTTGTTGGAAATATCATGCCCTTGTGTCAGGACCGGCGCGGTGAATACCGGGATATGCAGTATCTGGACACCAATCTGGTCGAGCTGCGCTATGAGATGCCGCTGAACGAGATCATCTATGACTTTTTCGATACACTGAAAGCCCGCACCAAGGGCTATGCCAGCCTGGACTATGAGATCAGCGACTACCGCGAGAGCGATCTGGTCAAGGTAAATCTTCTTCTGAACGGCGACCAGGTAGACGCCCTGAGCTTTATCGCCCACAGGGAAAAGGCCTATGCCCGTGCCCGCCGCATCTGCGAAAAGCTGAAGGAAAATATCCCCCGGCAGCTCTTTGAAGTGCCTATTCAGGCGGCTATCGGCGGTAAGATCATCGCACGTGAGACGGTCAAGGCCATGCGCAAGGATGTTCTGGCCAAATGCTATGGCGGCGATATCACCCGCAAAAAGAAGCTGCTGGAAAAGCAGAAGGAAGGCAAGAAGAAGATGCGCACCCTGGGCACCGTCCAATTGCCCACAGAGGCCTTTATGGCAGTGCTCAAGTTGGATGAATAAACAAACCGCCTGACCGGTATAAAATCGGCCAGGCGGTTTTTTAGGGGGATTTAGGGGGTCATGTAAGAGAGAGAGCTTGTCAGTCATCCAGCTTGAGCTGAGGAGCCACACGGCGGATAACGACCAGCGCCAGCAGCATTTTTACGATATCCGGAACGATAAAGGGAAAAACGCACCAGCCCAGAACGGTCGCCAGAGCTACGGGACCGGTGGATGCCATATACACACGCATAAACCAGAAGGTACCAAAGGTATAGCACACGGCGGTACCTACCAGCATGGACACAAACAGTGCAACCGTGTTGCCCTTAAAGCGGCGGGAGGTCCAGCCCTCGATCAGCGCCAGGAAAATAAATCCGACTATATAGCCGCCGGTTTTGCCAAGCAAAATGCCCATGCCGCCCTGCATTCCATTGAATACAGGCAGACCCACGGCACCCAGAAGAATATAAACGATCACGGCCAACATGCTGCGCTTTGCTCCCAACAGGCCGGCCGCCACAAACACGGCGAAGGTCTGGAGTGTAAACGGCACAGCCGTCGGAATGCTGATCCAGGCACAAATTGCGATCAGCGCCGTCATCAGCGCAATGTAAGCGGCCTCCGCAGGCCGAGTCAGTGTTTTCTGCATAATCCGGTTTCCTCCCTGAAAAAAACTACTTCCTGATTAAAGCATATTTCTCGATAATTGTCAACCTATTTTTTAAAAAAGGTGACAATTATCTATTCCAGTTGACATGTCAGACTTTGCAAAAAAAGCTATTGACAAAAAAAACAAATAATGTTATACTTTCTAGGCTTGCGGGTGTAGTTCAATGGTAGAACACCAGCCTTCCAAGCTGGATACGTGGGTTCGATTCCCATCACCCGCTCCACGAGAATTTCGCGGAGCGAGAAATTGAATAAAGTTTCCCGTATATTTACACATGCGCCAGTAGCTCAGCCGGATAGAGCAACTGCCTTCTAAGCAGTAGGCCAGGGGTTCGAGTCCCTTCTGGCGTGCCAATCGCCTTTGATACTGCATGGCGTACGTAAATTATGTGGTGGGTATAGCTCAGTTGGCAGAGCACCGGATTGTGGTTCCGGGTGTCGTGGGTTCGAGCCCCATTACCCACCCCACTTTTATTTCTCCCCATATAGGGGTGTAGCCAAGCGGTAAGGCACGGGACTTTGACTCCCGCATTCGCTGGTTCGAGTCCAGCCATCCCTGCCAGCACGACCCAGTAGCTCAGTCGGCAGAGCACCTGCCTTTTAAGCAGGGTGTCCGGAGTTCGAATCTCCGCTGGGTCACCATGTCGTCGCGGACTTCGTCGGTTCGTGACGACTTTTTTATATTGTCAAACAGTCCCCCGGAAAGGCCACACTTCTTTCCGGGGGATTTTTCGCGTGTAACCGTCTGTGAGCTGGACGGCACCCCCTCCGTCAGCCCTGCGGGCCGCCACCTCCCCTTACACAAGGGAGGCTTAGAGTGCGCTTAGGTACCGCCCAAAGCAAGGCTCCCCTTGGTTCCAAGGGGAGCTGTCAGCGCAGCTGACTGAGGGGATCAAATCGCCGTCATTTCAGCGGGAGTGTCAGAGTTGCGCAAGCGCGGCAAGAAGGGGGGGAACGGCAATCCCTCAGCCGGCAAAGCCGGCAGCTCCCTTTACACAAGGGAGCCTTCGCCCCGGCGCAGAGAGCATAGACGCCGACACAAAGAAGGCGCCCCTTGCTTATCAAGGGGTGCCTTATATTCAAGGAATAACTCTTACAGTATTTTCGCCAGCTTTTCTTCTCCCGCCTACCGCATCTTGGTGGGGCTGTACTTCAATCCCGGGAGCTTATCCGCAATTGCACGCAGACAGTCAAGCAAAAGCGGATTGAACACACCGCACTCACCGTTCAGGATCATCTGCACTGCCGTCTCATGTGAGAGCGCTTTTTTGTAGACCCGCGGGCTGACCAGCGCATCGTATACGTCTGCAATAGACACGATCTGCGCGGAGATGGGGATCGCATCGCCCACCAGCCCATCCGGATAGCCCCGGCCGTCATAGCGCTCATGGTGCCAGCGGCAGATCTCATAGGCTGTGCGTACCAGCGGCTCATCCCGGTACTGCTCCAGCTTGGACAGCATCTCTGCTCCTATGGTGGTATGGGTCTTCATGACCTCAAACTCTTCCGGCGTGAGCTTGCCGGGCTTGTTGAGGATCTCCTCGGGGATCGCGATCTTGCCGATATCATGCAGGGATGACGCCATAGTGATCATCTCGCGTTTATCGGTATCCAGCTGGTACTTATTGGTCTGCAGCACCAGCTCAGACAGGAACAGCTCGGTCAGCTGCCGCATATGCAGCACATGCAGGCCGCTCTCGCAATTACGGAACTCCATAATATGGCTGAGAATGCTGAGCATCATATCGTTGTTCTTTTCTCTCTCAGCGATCTGATTCTTGACCAGCGCGATCAGCCGGCGCCGTTTTGCATACAGATTAATGGCGTTGACCACGCGGCGATAAACGATCTTTGCGTCAAAGGGACGGCTGATATAGTCCGTTACGCCCAGTTCATAGGCCCGGCGGATCACATCCTCCGAATCCGCAGTGGAGATCATAATGACCGGAATATCCTCCAGATACCCCAGCCGCGCCATTTCCGTAAGGACCTCAAAGCCGTCCATAACGGCCATGACAATGTCCAGCAGGAGCACGCTGATATTTCCGCGGTGCTTCCGCAGCTGTTCCATGCACTGACGGCCGTTTTCCGCCTCCAGTATCTCGTATTCATCGCCCAGTATTCCGGCCAGCATCATCCGGTTGAGCTCAGCGTCGTCGGTGATCAGGATCTTCTGCTTAGGCACCCGCTCCTGCGAATGCTCCGTTTTCTGCTCGGTGACAACCGTGTTCTTCCGGGTCTTGGCCCGGTACATCATTTTGTCCGCCCGCTCCTGGGCACTGCCGATGGTCTCATTATGCGCTATCGCGCCACCGATCGATACAGATATCTGCATGTGCGGATATCCGGGGATCAGCGCATCATGGGCCTGCGTGCAGATCAATTGCAGCTTTTTCTGCATAGCCTCTTCAGGAATGTCCGGCATGACGATCACAAATTCGTCGCCGCCATAGCGGATCAGTGCGTCGGTTTTGCGGATATTCTGATAGGCGATCTGGGCAAAGGTCTCCAGCGCCATATCCCCTGCCCTGTGGCCGAAGGTATCGTTATACAGCTTGAAATCGTCCAGATCTACCACGGCAACGCCGGCATCCATCACCGTATCCTTGATCGCGTCCTCATAATACCGCCGGTTATAGGCGCATTTTGTAGCCGGGTCAAGGTAGAGCTTGTCTCTGTAGGGCAGCAGCTTATTGACCAGCTTCTCGCTGTCCTCCGGCGCGATCAGCGAATCGTCGTCCAGCTTCTGGATCAGCTCCAGCACATAGGCCTTATTCTCTATCTCAAGGTATTTGGCTGTGACCTGATACACGGTCGAGCCGACAAATTCCAGCTTTGTCTTCTTGGTTTTCTGATCCATAGCCTGACAGACCACGCAGCTTTTACAGGGATGTGCCTTCCACGGCTCGTGCTTCATAGGACACGGATCCTCCACAGGCATGGCAGCCATCTGGCCGGATTCCGTTTTCAGGATCGACTCTGCATCGATCAGGCGTGAAACAGTAAAAATATCCTTATAATGTTCCAGCTCCGGTTCAAATTGCTGCATCGTCAGCATATGACGCACCTGTTCCTTTCCTGCCCGTCCCCATAGCAAAAGGTAGCCCGTTAAGTATACGTAAAGATGAGTTATTCTATCATAATTCAGCAAAAAAGTCCATATTGTTTCAAAATTAGCCTTTACTTCTTTTATTCATCTGTTTATGATATTGGTGTTCGAATGACAGATTGGAGAATTGAGATATGACTCTTGAAGCCTTTTATGCCAAGATCGGCGGCGATTACCAGAAAACCATCGGCCGCCTGTACAATGAGACACTTCTCCGCAAATTTATCCTGAAATACCGTCAAGACGGCACCTTCTCCGAATTGCAGACTGCTCAGGCCGCCGGCGACTGGGAAACGGCCTTCCGCGCCGCGCACACGCTCAAGGGTCTGGCTCTCAATTTGGGCTTTGACCGCCTGCACGTCAGCGCCGACGCTTTGACCGAAGCCCTGCGCGGCCCCCGTCCGCTGACCGATTCCGCTCTTTATACCGCGGTCGCTGAAGATCAGGCTCTGATCCTCAGCTCCATCGACGAGCTGGACGCCTGAGAATTCCGGATGATATAAAAAGCTCCCGGCACGATTTGTGCCGGGAGCTTTTCTGTTTATCTTCCGCAGTATCTGCTGATCGTTTGAAGGATCTTTTTGGAATCCAGAGGTTTCCCAAAATGTTCATTCATACCGGCAGCAATACATTTTTCCACATCGTCCGCAAAGGCATTGGCCGTCATAGCAAAAATCGGCACCGTCTTTGCGTCGGGCCGCGGCAGGGCGCGGATGGTCTGCGCCGCAGTCAGTCCGTTCATCACAGGCATCATAATATCCATAAAAATGGCATCGTAGCCGCCGGGTTCCGACATCTCAAAGGCATCCACCGCCTCACGGCCGTTCTGCACGGCCGTAACAGAGATCCCGCTCTGCTCCAGAAGGAACTGTGCGATCTCCTGATTCAGCTCATTGTCCTCCGCCAGAAGGACATGCAGGCCGGAAAAATCATATTCCGGCGTCGCGCCGTCTGTCTCCTCCGCCTGCGGCTCCGGATCCACATCAAAGGACATGGTGAGTTTAAACGTGGTCCCTACACCTTCCTGACTGGTAAAGTCGATCCGGCCGCCCATCTGCTCCGCCAGCGTCTTTGCGATCGTCAGTCCAAGTCCGGAACCGTTATAGCGGGTCCGGGCGTCATTTTTTCTCTCCTGAACAAAGGGCTCAAACATGTGCTTCTGGAATTCCTCGCTCATGCCTACGCCGGTGTCCGTACAGGTAAAGCAGAGCTCTGTCCGCACGCCGTCAAAGGCCGTCTCCCGGCAGGTGACCCGGATCTCTCCGCCGAATTTATTGTATTTAACGGCATTGCTGGAAAAGTTCAGCAAAATCTGCTTGAGATGAGTAGGACTGCCGATGAGATAGCGGTGCGTCACCGCCGCACCGTCTCCGTCTGAAATATAGCGGAGGCCATATTCCGCTGCCTGTATCCGCGCCACTGTATTGGCCTCATTCAAAAGCTTCCGCAGATCAAAGGGCTTGTGCTCCAGGATCACGCTGCCGGATTCCAGCTTATTCATATCCAGCACACTGTTGACCAGCGAGAGCAGATAACCGGATGCCTGCCAGATCTTGTCCCGGCAGTCCTGCAGACGCTCAAAGTCCCGCGGATAATGGTTGGCGATCTCCACCATTCCCCGGATCGCGTTGATTGGCGTGCGGATATCATGACTCATGCGGCGCAGAAAGTCCGTTTTGGCCATATTGGCTCGGTGTGCCTCCTCAGCGCTCTGTGCCAGGCGACGCTCATACTCTATCTCCTGCGCCTTCTGCTCATTGATGATCCGGATCACATACAGCAGCCTCACCGCATCGCCCTTTTCGTCCCGCTTCTGGACAACAAAGCTGCCCACATGCCAGTTTCCGCGGTTTGTCAGATATTCCTGAGAGATCGTATCCCGGTCACGCAGGCGTTCCGCCAGCGTTTTTGTGTCCAGAAAAGCAAGCATTCTGTCGATGTATTCCGGCGCATTTGTCTCCCGGCAGGATCTGGGAAACAGTTGGGATATCCAGTTGGTCTTTTTCATCTCGGCATGGATCTCGCCGTCCGCGGCGATCTCTTCCACAGTATCTGTGGGCAGATCCAGCCGGTAAACACGCCAATAGAGCTTGCTGATGGCAGAAATGACCTCATTATTCATCTGCGCCGCACCCCGCGCCTGCTCCAGATCCGCGTTTTTCTGCTCCATCTGCCTGTACATCCGCAGATTTTCGCGCAGGCTGCCCAGGTGATCTCCAATAACGTTCAGCAGGCGCAGCGCCGCGGGAGAAAGCTCTATGGGATTGTCCACACTGATAAAGCCGCACAGGCGGCGGTGGGCAATTACAGGAAACGCGATGGCCGAACGGATATTCTGCCTGCGAAACAGCTCATAGGCTACGGGCAGGATTTCTTTTTCTGCCTCTGTGTCCGAGATCACAACAGCCTCGCCCCGCTCCAGTCTGGATATCCAGCCGGACT
>CAKTGW010000006.1 GCA_934561725.1 uncultured Oscillospiraceae bacterium | reverse complement strand
GTAAATAATAGGAGGTGTGCCTAAATGATTAAAAGACCCGATACGAAGCAGCAGCGCATTAAGCGCCACGCCAGAGTCCGCGGAAAGATCTCCGGCACCCCTGAGAGACCCAGGCTCAGCGTTTTCAGAAGTGAAAAGAATATCTATGCTCAGATCATTGACGATGTAGCCGGCAAGACCCTGGTGTCTGCCTCTACTGTTGAGAAGGGCTTTGAAGGCTTTGGCGGCAACAAGGACGCTGCCAAAAAGATCGGTGCCACTGTTGCAGAGCGCGCTCTTGCAAAGGGTATCGACACTGTCGTGTTCGACCGCGGCGGCTGCGTCTATCACGGACGCGTCAAGGAGCTCGCTGAGGGCGCCCGCGAAGCCGGACTGAAGTTCTAAGGGGAGGAGGAAACGAAATGGCTTATAATAACAACAGAGACAGACGGGACGAAGTCCAGTCTGAGTTTACCGAGAAGGTCGTTTCCCTGAACCGCGTTTCCAAAACCGTCAAGGGCGGCCGTGTTATGAAGTTCTCCGCGCTGTGCGTGGTGGGCGACGGCAAGGGCCGTGTCGGTTATGGTCTGGGCAAGGCCAACGAAGTGTCCGAGGCTATCCGCAAGGGCCTTGAGGATGCCAAGAAGCATATCGTTGCCATTACTCTGGAGGGAACCACCATTCCCCATGAGGTAACAGGTATTTTCGGCGCTGGCAAAGTGCTCATGAAGCCTGCAGCTCCCGGTACCGGTGTTATCGCCGGCGGTGCTGTCCGTGCAGTCGTTGAGGCTGCCGGCATCAAGGACATCAGAGCAAAGTCCCTGCGCAGCAACAATCCCCAGAACGTGGTTGCCGCTACTATGGCTGGCCTGTGCTCTCTGCGCAACGCCCAGCAGGTTGCTGCCGTCCGGGGTAAGTCTCCTGAAGAAGTTCAGGGCTAAGGAGGTAGCAGCATGGCAAATCTTAGAATTACGCTCGTAAAGAGCCTGAACGGCAGACTTGAGAAGCACATTGCTACTGCCAACTCTCTGGGCCTGCGCAAGATCGGCAACGAGACCGTGCAGCCCGATAACCCCCAGACCAGAGGCAAGATTGCTAAGATCGGCTATCTCCTCAAGGTCACTGAAGAATAAGGAGGTGTGCAGTATGAAACTCAATGAGCTCTCTCCCGCCTTTGGCTCCACTCATGTGAACAAGCGCAAGGGCAGAGGACATGGTACCGGCAACGGTAAGACTGCCGGCCGCGGCCATAAGGGTCAGAAGGCCCGCAGCGGCGGCGGAGTCCGCGTCGGCTTTGAAGGCGGCCAGATGCCTCTGGCACGCCGTATCCCGAAGCGCGGCTTCAACAACATTTTTGCAAAGCCCCTGGAGAGCATCAACGTCTCCGCACTTGAGAAGTTTGAGGACGGCGCCGTTGTGAGCGCTGCTGAACTGCTGGAGGCCGGCATTCTCTCCAAGTGCACCTACGGTGTCAAGATTCTTGGCAACGGCGAACTGACCAAGAAGCTCACTGTTAAGGCTTCCGCTTTCTCCGAGTCCGCAAAATCAAAGATCGAGGCAGCAGGCGGAAAGACTGAGGTGGTGTAAGGTGCTTCAAACAATCCGTAACGCATGGAAGATCGACGAGCTGCGCAAGAAGATCGTGTTCACCATGATCATGCTTCTTCTTTACCGCGTTGGCAACGCCATTCCCGTACCTTATGTTAATATTCAGTATCTCGGCCAGTATCTGGATAGCCTGTCCAACACTGTGCTGGGTCTGTATAATGTCATGTCGGGCGGCGCATTCTCCCAGGCGACGATTTTTGCACTTTCCATCCAGCCCTATATCAACGCTTCCATCATCCTGCAGCTGCTCTGCATTGCGATTCCTGCTCTGGAGCGCCTGCAGAAAGAGGGCGGCGAGGAAGGCAAGAAGAAAATTGCCGCTATTACCCGTTACAGCACCGTGGGCATCGGCCTCCTGCAGGGCTTTGCCTACTATATGCTGATCCGCAACAATAATCTGCTGACCAGTGATGGTACTACCGTCTGGGCCGGAATCGTTATTGTTCTCACCTTTACCGCCGGCAGCGCTCTGCTGATGTGGATGGGCGAGCAGATCACCGAGTTCGGTATCGGCAACGGCATTTCCATTATCCTGTTTGCCAGCATTATTTCCCGCTTCCCCAGCGCGATCATTACCACCATCACCCGCGTGGTGAGAGGTACGACCCCCTGGTATGTCGCCCTGCTGATGCTGCTGGGTGCACTGGCCATCGTTGTACTGATCGTGGTGGTCACCAACGCCGAGCGGCGGATCCCTGTTCAGTATTCCAAGCGTGTTGTGGGCCGCAAGATGTACGGCGGCCAGACGACTCATCTTCCCATGAAGGTGAATATGTCCGGCGTTCTGCCTGTCATCTTTGCTCAGTCCATTGCATCTCTGCCCGCTACGATCTGCATGTTCTTCGGTATTACCGATAAGAGCGAAGGATTCTGGGGCAGCTTCCTGAGTGTATTCAACACCACCAGTGTGTTCTATGCATTCATCTACCTGCTGCTGATCATCTTCTTTGCATATTTCTATGCTACGATTCAGTTCAATCCCATAGAGATTGCGAATAATATGAAACGCAACGGCGGCTTTATCCCCGGCTTCCGCGCCGGCCGGCCCACCAGCGATTTTATCTCCAAGGTCCTGAACAAGATCACTCTGTTCGGTGCAATTTACCTTGCCATTATCGCTGTTGTGCCTATCCTGATTTCCTGCTTCAGCGAGAGCGCCGCAAATTCCGGTATCTCTCTGGGCGGTACCTCTATCATCATTGTCATCGGTGTTGCGCTTGAGACTGTAAAGGCTCTGGAGAACCAGATGCTCATGCGCCACTACAAGGGCTTCCTCGAATAATTTAGAGGTGGGCGCAATGAAGCTGATACTTTTAGGTGCTCCCGGAGCAGGAAAAGGTACTCAGGCCGAGATCTTGAGCCGCAAGCTTGCCATTCCTACCATCTCCACCGGTAATATTCTCCGGGCAGCCATCAAAAATGGCACTGAGATCGGCAAAATGGCAAAAAAACTTATCGACAACGGCCAGCTTGTCCCCGACGATGTCATTCTTGGCATCGTTCGGGAGCGGCTTGCCGAGTCTGACTGCAAAAACGGTTTTATTCTGGATGGCTTTCCCCGCACGATCCCCCAGGCTGAGGCTCTGGAACAGGAAGGTGTGGAAATCGACTGGGCTCTTTCGATCGAAATCAGCGATGATACGATCGTGCAGCGCATGTCGGGCCGGCGGACCTGCCGGGATTGCAGTGCCACCTACCATGTGGCGACCAAGCCTCCCAAGGCCGAGGGCACATGTGATCTCTGCGGCGGTGAACTGATGATCCGCCCGGATGATAAGCCCGAAACGGTCAAGGAAAGACTGTCTGTATTCCATAATGAGACTGAGCCGCTCAAGGAATTCTATGCAGTCCGGGGCAAGCTGAAAACAGTGGACAATCAGCCCACCGTTGAGGCTACGACCGAAGTTATCTACCGGGCTCTGGGGATAGTATGAATATGATTACAATTAAATCCCCGCGGGAAATCGAGCTCATGCGCCGGGCGGGGAGAATTACCGCGGCTGCCCGTACAGTTGCACGGGAAATGGTTGCCCCCGGCGTAACAACCCAGGAGATAAACAAGGCAGTACACCAGTTCATCAAGAAATCGGGCGCTTACCCGTCCTTTTATAAGTACGGTGGATTTCCCGCAAGCTCCTGTATTTCAGTGAACGACCAGATCATCCACGGTATCCCGGGAAAACGCGTGGTGAACGAAGGCGACATCGTGTCTCTTGATGTAGGCGCCTATATCGGCGGCTACCACGGAGACTGCGCGGGAACCTTCCCCTGCGGAAAGTGCAGTGAAGAGGCTTTGCGCCTGATCGCTGTCACCCGTCAGTCGTTTTTCGAGGGTATCAAATTTGCACGACAGGGCTATCGAGTCTCGGACATCTCCCACGCTATTCAGGAATATGTTGAATCCAACGGTTTCTCTCTGGTGCGGGAATATGTTGGGCACGGTATTGGACAGAATCTCCATGAAGCCCCTGAGGTTCCCAACTACGGCGCGCCGGGGCATGGCCCCCGCCTCGTCAAAGGCATGACCATCGCCATCGAGCCTATGGTCAATGCCGGCGGCGCAGGTATACGCGTGCTCGACGATGATTGGACAGTCATCACAGCCGATGGAAGCTTGTCGGCGCACTATGAGAACACGGTTCTCATCACGGACGGTGAGCCTGAAATACTCACCTGGGCGGAAGATCTTTAAGTCTGCCGCTCCACCGACGGACACATAAGAAACACATCAGCTGGCTGATTCAATCGGCAGCTCAAATGATTTTCAGTTCGGAAATTTTCAGACTGCTGGCGGTTTACCGCCGCAACGCCAAGCAAAACGCGTAGGAGGGAATAATCTTGGCAAAAGACGATGTTATCGAGCTCGAGGGCACGGTCATTGAATCCCTGCCCAACACCATGTTCCAGGTAGACATCGGCCACGGCCATGTGATCCTGGCACATATTTCCGGTAAGCTCCGGATGAATTTTATCAGAATCCTCCCCGGTGATAAGGTAATCGTGCAGATGTCTCCCTATGACATGAGCCGTGGCCGCATCACCTGGAGAAGCAAGTAACAGGAGGTTTTACCTATGAAAGTCAGACCGTCCGTAAAGCCCATGTGCGAGAAGTGCAAGATCATTAAGCGCAAGGGCAAGGTCATGGTTATCTGCGAGAACCCCAAGCACAAGCAGCGCCAGGGCTAATGTCCTCAGCGCGGTTCTGCCTCGCAGTGTCCGGCTGAGCCGGACAAAACACAGGCTTTAAGCCGAAACAGCCTGCCATAGTGGTTGCGTAAGGCGCAGTATGGCAGACAGCAAACCCTTTTCACCTTTCATGCAAAGCATGAAAACAAGTAAAATTTTCCCGCATGGCCGAGGGAGCTCCCCTCCGGCGGGAATAAGCCATCGGCCGCAAAATGCGGAAATACATTCAGAAAGGAATGATTGACAAATATGGCACGTATCGCCGGCGTTGACCTGCCTAAGGATAAGAGGGTCGAAATTGGACTCACATATGTCTATGGAATTGGCAGAACCAGCGCAAACAAGATTCTTGAGATGACCGGGATCAATCCCGATACCAGAGTCAAGGACCTGACCGAGGATGAGGAGACCAAGCTGCGTGAGTGCATCGACCATCACTATGTGGTCGAGGGCGACCTGCGCCGCAGTGTAGCTCTGGATATCAAACGCCTCACCGAGATCGGCTGCTATCGCGGCATGCGCCATCGCCGTGGACTTCCTGTTCATGGCCAGCGCACCAAGACCAACGCTCGTACCCGCAAGGGTCCCAAGCGCACTATTGCTAACAAGAAGAAGTAAAGGAGGGATATGTAATGGCAGCACCTAAGAAAAAGGTTAGAACCCGCAGAAGAGAACGTAAGAACGTTGAAAAGGGAGCCGTGCATATCAGCTCTTCCTTCAACAACACCATGGTGACTATCACCGATACCAACGGCAACGCGCTCAGCTGGGCATCCGCTGGCGGAATGGGCTTCCGCGGAAGCAAGAAGTCCACTCCCTTTGCCGCTCAGACCGCTGCTGAGACTGCCGCTAAGGCAGCCATGGAGCACGGCCTCAAGACCGTTGAGGTCTTTGTAAAGGGTCCCGGATCCGGACGCGAAGCTGCGATCCGCGCACTGCAGACCGCTGGTCTGGAAGTAACCATGATCAAGGACGTTACTCCCATTCCTCACAACGGCTGCCGTCCGCCTAAGCGCCGCCGCGTGTAATTCTGAGAAGGAGGAAATATTATGGCTAAGAATATGCAGCCCATCGTAAAGCGCTGCAAAGCCCTGGGCGTTTCTCCTGCGGCTATGGGTTATACCGGCAAGACAAAGGCTGACACCATCCGCAACCCCAAGGGGCAGATGCGCCGCAAGCAGAGCGAGTATGCATCTCAGCTGAACGAGAAGCAGAAAGTTAAGTTCGTTTATGGAATTCTGGAAAAGCAGTTCCGTGCTTATTATGACAAGGCAGCTAAGGCTCCCGGCATGACCGGCGAGAACCTGCTCACCACCATTGAGCGCCGCCTTGACAATGTTGTCTATCGTCTTGGTTTCGTCATGACCCGCCGCGAGGCTCGTCAGGCTGTAAACCACGGTCACTTCACCGTCAACGGCAAGCGGGTAAACATCCCCTCTTACCTGGTGAAGCCCGGCGATGTTATTGAAGTTTGCGAGAGAAGCCGCTCCTCCGTTATGTTCAAGCGTCTGCTTGCAGAGGATGCGCCCATCGTTACTCCTCCCCAGTGGCTGGAGCGCGAGAAGAACGCACTCAAGGGCACCGTCACCAAGATGCCTGTCAGAGACGACATCGATTTCCCCATCGAAGAGCACCTGATCGTCGAGCTGTACTCCAAGTAATCCGGTATCTGCATTTAAGGATAAACTCAGCCGCTGCATAGCTGCGGCGGCTGGGATACCTGATTATGGACAGACCCTCATAATTGGAAAGCTGACTATCGCAGGGCGCCAGTGGCGCCACGACATCAAAGGAGGGACTTGAAATGATTGAAATTGAGAAGCCGCGCATTGAATGTATAGAGACGCCGTCCGACAGTTCATACGGCAAGTATATAGTGGAACCCTTGGAGCGCGGCTATGGTACGACTCTAGGTAACTCTCTCCGCAGGGTGCTCTTGTCATCTCTCCCCGGTACTGCTGTCACTTCCATTAAGATTGCCGGTGTACAGCACGAGTTCTCCGTGATCCCCGGCGTCAAGGAAGACGTGACCGAGATCGTTCTGAATGTAAAGAACATTATCGCGAGACTCCACTGTGATGAACCCAAGACCGTCTATATTGAGATGAACGGCGAGTGCGAGGTCACTGCCGGTGATATCAAGCCCGACGGTGAGGTGGAGATCCTCAACCCGGATCAGCACATTGCCACCCTGGGGCCTGATGGCGCGCTCAGCATGGAGCTCGTTATCAGCCATGGCCGCGGCTATGTTTCTGCTGAGAAGAACAAGCCCGCACAGCCTGTAATCGGCGTGATCCCTGTCGACTCCATCTATACTCCCGTTCTCAAGGTGAATTACACCGTAGAGAACACGCGCGTGGGTAACCAGACTGACTTTGATAAGCTTACTATCGAGGTGTGGACTGATAAGACCATTACCGCGAAGGATGCAGTATCTCTCGGCGCAAAGATCCTTTGTGACCACTTTACTCTCTTCACTGACCTGAGCGACAGCATCAGCAGCCGTTCTACTGTGGTGGAGAAGGTCGAGACCCAGAGAGACAAAGTCCTTGAGATGACGATTGAAGAGCTGGATCTCTCTGTCCGCAGCTTCAACTGCCTCAAGCGCGCGAATATCAACACTGTGGAGGACCTTATCAGCAAGACTCAGGATGAGATGATAAAGGTCCGTAACCTCGGCAGGAAGTCTCTTGAAGAAGTTGAGCATAAGCTCACCATGATGGGACTCTCCCTCGCCAGCGAAGACAACAACTAGGCTACACTCTAATAAGGAGGAAAAGCGAAATGCCCGGAACAAGAAAGCTCGGCAAGACCACCGATCAGCGCATGGCCATGCTCCGCCAGCAGGTTACTGACCTTCTGGATAAGGGCCGGATGGAGACCACCATCACCCGCGCTAAAGAGATTGGTCCCATGACCGAGAAGATGATAACTCTTGGTAAGAACAAGTCTCTTGCCAATTATCGTCAGGCTCTGAGCTTCATCACCAGAGAAGATGTTGCAAAGAAGCTGTTTGATGAGATCGCACCGAAGTATGCAGAGCGCAACGGTGGCTATACCCGCATTGTGCGTGTTGGCCCCCGCCGCGGTGACGCAGCAGAGGTTGCTATTATCGAGCTCGTGTAAGCGAGAGCGATGCCAAGGAAAGATCCCCGGCCAACGGCCGGGGATCTTTTTATATACTGCTTATGAAAAAAGGCGCAGCCGGATTTGCGCGCCTTTGTGCGTTTTACAGAGCCGGAAATTCGCCGGCAAAGGAATGAGCACAGTCTGCACAGATGCTCTTTCCGCGATACGCAATTATGTTCTTGGAATTCCCACAGAAAATGCAGGCAGGATTGTGCTTGCGGAGCATGATAGCGTCATCAACAACATAGATTTCAATAGGGTCGCGTACTTCTATGCCGAGTGACCTGCGCAGTTCTACGGGGAGGACGATCCGACCCAGATCATCTACTTTTCGTACAATGCCAGTGGCTTTCATTGGAATCACTCCTTGCTGTGCTGTATTTCCATCAATCCAACCTAACGTGGTGGCCATGGGAATAAGCAAGATAGGCAGGACATAATGAACAGTAAAAATGGCGTTAAAATATAAAAAACTGTATGTTTCTTACAATTATTATAACACGTTAAGAATAAATGTCAATTAAAACTCAAGCTTTTTCGACAATTATGGGGGAAGAATATAATGCTGTCTGGAATATGGGTCGTTTTTGTTACAGCCAGTATGCTTTTTGGTGCTGTACAGGGAAAAGGAGAAGCGGTAGCCGCAGCGGCGTTCTCTGGAGCTGGTGCGGCAGTTGAGCTGTGCCTGGGACTGGCAGCTGCAATTTGCCTGTGGTCCGGTGTGACCTCTCTGATGGAGGCTTCCGGACTTTCTGAGGAGTTGGGAAGGCTGCTGTCTCCCCTGCTGGGCAGATTATTTCCCGCTGCATGGCGCAGAAAGTCTCTGCGGCGGAATATAACGGCAAACGTAACAGCTAATCTCTTGGGCTTGGGAAACGCTGCGACACCGCCGGGCGTGGCGGCGGCCGAAGAAATGGCGGCGATGACTACGCACGGCAGTACGGAGCTCCGGCGCTTTGTTGTGCTCAACACAGCGTCAATTCAACTGCTGCCAGCAACGGTTGCCGCGATCCGGAGCAGCTGTGGAGCGGCTGCTCCTTTTGATATTCTTCCGGCGGTCTGGCTGAGCTCTGCGGCTGCACTCTGTGCGGGGCTGTTGGCCTGCCGGCTGATGGAGCGGCTATGATCTCCGGCGTACTTCTTGCAGCCATAGCCCTGTATGCCTGGGCCAGAGGCGTGGATGTCTTTGACTGCATGTGCCGGGGGGCGCAAAGAGGAATGAATACTGTCCTGCGCATGCTGCCGCCGCTGATCTGTTTGCTTTCGGGCGTTTATATGCTTCGGGCGTCGGGCTTGATAGAGCTTCTGACGTATGCAGCGGCTCCGCTGCTGAGTGCAGTCGGGATCCCTCCGGAGATGACCGTACTGGTTTTGCTGCGGCCGCTCAGCGGAAGCGGAGCGCTGGCGGTGGGAAGTGAGCTGATCTCGCTGTGGGGACCGGACAGCCTTCTCGGACGGACAGCGGCGGTGATGCTGGGGTCTACAGAGACGACTTTTTATGTTCTTGCAGTTTATATGGGGGCTGCAGGCATTAAAAAGAGCGGCCGATTTTTACCGGCCGCTCTGATTGCGGATATTGTGGGGTTTATTACTGCGGCCTGGGCCGTGCGGATGCTGTTCTGATCACCAGGGATCGCGGGGCTCCTTCCCCCTGAGCCAGCTGAATAGGCCGGTCTTTTCGTCCGGGGCAGTCTTTGCCTTTTCCGGAGCGCTGCGAATCAGATCGGTGCGGTAATCATGGCCGCAGTGAGGACAGATAAATTGTGTATAGTCTATGGGTTTGCCGCAGGCAGAACAGACAGCCGGTTCAGGATCGGGAATAGCTGATGTGGGTTCATCCCGATGAGCGGCGATATACGCATCGATGGATTCTATGCCGTCCTCATTCAGGCCAGCATAGAGTTCAATTTTCCCGCAGGCGGGACATACCATGATCTCAAAGCTGATGCCTCCCTGCAGAAGATGCTCATCGATCAGGCTGAAGAATTTTTCCGTTCCAAGCTGGAAGGTCTTGTTGCCGAGGGAGACCAATTCCGTTTTGCAGCAGGGGCATAGACGCTGTTCCATACGCTGTTCCTCCCGGTTCGGTCAGTTAAGAAGTGCTTTTCAGTGATAAATGTACAGGAACGGAGCCTTGAGGGAGTCATCCTCAAAGGTGACGGACAGAGGCAGGCTCAGGCCATATTGGCAGTCGTCAATGGTATCGATATCATCCTCATTCCTGATATGCAGCTTCAGGACTTCGGCGCCCTCTGACATGGCGTCTATCATGTTTTCCAACAGGTCATCATCAATGGGCAGCTCAGCATATTCGGTGTCACCGTCAATTTCCACTACGCGGGTTTGAGATGC
>CAKTGW010000005.1 GCA_934561725.1 uncultured Oscillospiraceae bacterium | reverse complement strand
AGCTCTCCCTGATTATAGCGCTGCCAGAAGCTGCGGTTCACCTGGCTGTACAGCCGTACCATATCCTCCGTGGGCTCCACGCCGAAATGAGCCAGCGTTTTTCGTATGGACACTGCCTCGTTGGCGTCAAAATCCAGCAGTGTATTGTCCGCATCAAACAGCAGAAAATCATATTTCGTCACCGGATCACCTCACCGTCCAGCTCGGCAGCCGCCAGCGTCTCGCCCTGATAGGTCAGCTTCAGGGAAAAGAAGGGCCTGTCCGTATCCAACAGCTCCAGAAAGATCCGGTCCCCTTCCCACATAGGCAGCCCATAAAGCTTTTCCTTGCAGATCCATTCCAGCACACCCTCATCACAGGGATGCGCCGTGCCGGAAAAGCGGCTGCATGTGAACAGGTGCATATACTCCGTTTCCCACTGGTCGGAAACAAAGGTGACGATCCCACGGAAACGCAGCTCGTCCAGGTACAGCCCCGTCTCCTCCATCGCCTCCCGGCGCACGCACTGATAGGGGCTTTCGCCCTCCTCAAATTTTCCGCCTACGCCGATCCATTTGTCCTGATTGCAGTCATTTTTCTTTTTGACCCGGTGCAGCATCAGATAGGCGCCGTCCCGCTCGATATAGCACAGGCTGGTCAGCTTCATGGTCCATCACCCCATGGAAAGTGTAGCACGAAAGACCGCACCGCGCAAGAGCTACGGACTGATCAGCTCCGTCCCCGGATAATAGTGCTCCAGGATCTCCGCATAGTCCATGCCGTTTTCCGCCAGCAGATCGGCACCCTGCTGGCTCATTCCAACGCCGTGGCCATAGCCGCGCACGGTAAAAACAAAGTTCTCCCCATCATAGCTCACGTCAAAATCCGTGCTGCGCAGTCCCAGGCTGCGGCGCGCCTCTGTGCCGGTGAGCGTCACCCCGCAGAGCTCCACGGACGCTACACGTCCGCTGTCTGTTCTGGCCACTGCTCCCAGCCACGACTCCGGCGGCGAATCTGCATCTGCCTCGGGACGGACTGCGCGGATGCGCTGGCCCAGCTCTTCCGGCGGCAGCGTTACGGTCGTGGTCAACCGCTCTACCGTATCGTCCGTCTCCGGGCTGGACACGCTGACCAGATAGGGCACCTGCATCCAAACGCCGCCGCTGTCCTCTGTCTTACCGGCCGAGGACGCGTGGAACACTGCCTGTATGGCCTGTCCCTCATAGCTCAGATACTGCCCGTCCGTACTGTATACGGCCTCTGCGATCTTTCGCATATTTTCCTCATAGCTGCTGCCCCAGCGCTCCCGCAGTTCCGCCTCTGAGAGCCAGGCCTCGCAGCAATCCGGCCGGATGCAGATATCCGCCTGCGGATGATTCGGATTGCGCACGGTACGGTTGTGGAGAACATAGGTGCGTATGGCTACGGCCTGTGCCCGCAGGGCCTCCCGATGAAACAGAGCCGGCATCTCTGCTGCCACAGAGCCCGCCAGATAGTCGGCCATATTCGTCTCATAAACGCCATCGGCACCCAGCACGGTAAACACTGTCTGCACATCAGCTTTTCCCTGCTCCGGTGCCGGCAATGCCGTTTCCTCCGGCATCTCCTGCTGCACGCCGTCCGCACGCGGCAGAAACAGCAGCGGCGAGAACAGTGCCAGTACAAGAACAAGCAGTGAGCTGAGCAGAAGTCTGGTCATTTTGATTCCTCCCGGTCTTGACTGCGGCGTCAAAGAAGTATAATATAAAATGGAATGTTTTCTCAACAATACTATTTGGATGGTAGCTGTAATATGCAAAAAATGATTGCCTACGCCCGCCGCGTGTGCGCAACGCTCTGCGTGCTCTCCGCTCTTAGCTTTGCCGTGCGCTGGGCTCAGAATATGAGTATTTTCGATCCCAAGACCCATCTGGCCGCACCGGGTGCCGCCGCCAGCTGGTTTCTGATCCTGTTTACACTGGCTTCTCTGATCGGGCTGGCTGTTCTTCTCCTCCCCCTGCTGAGCTACGGACTGGACGGGAATCCCTCTGCCGCCATTCGCGGCGGCAGCAATGCCTACAAAACACTTTGCACACTGATCGGCGCGATCCTCTGTCTGGCCGGCGCTGTACTGATGCTCAAGGCCAACGATGAGCTCTATCCTCTTCTGCGCAAGGTCCTGGGTACCCTGGCCATCCTCAGCGGCATTGGTATCCTCTGTACCGGCCGGAACGGAAAGAGCGATACCGAATCTCCCACCGCCTGCTTTTACACGATCGTCCCGGTGCTCTTCGGCTGCTTCTGGCTGATCGTCTCCTACAAGGACCACTCCGCAGATCCGGTCATCTGGGGCTATGCTGTTGAGATCGCTGCGATCGCCGTGGCCACCGTGGCGCTTTATCTGATCGCCGGCTTTGTATTCTGCCGTCCCCGCCTGTTCCCCACCTGCATGGCCAGTGCTGCGGCTGCCCTCCTCTGCTTCATGGCCCTGGGGGATGACCGTGCCATGGTCTATCAGGTGTTCTTCGCCTGTCTCGGACTGTTTTTCCTGATTACGCTCTACTGCCTGATCTCCGGCCTGAACCCCCAGCTGCGCCGCCATTTTCATCTGAGAAACGATTGATTTTCCCCCGCAGGAAGCTATTTTCCTGCGGGGTTTTACTTTTTGGGAACAATCCCTGAATTTCTGCGTCTTAATAAGCAAAAGGATCCAGTAAACAAGGAGGTACAAATATGAACAGAAGATCCCTGTCTCTTGCACTTGCTCTGCTTCTACTCCTCTTGCTCACCGCCTGCGGAGGCAGCAGCCAATCCGCCGTCTCACGCAACAACAATTTCAGTCTCCCCGAAAGTGAAGCAGCCATGCCTGAGGACAGCTACCAGTACACTGCCAACGGCGGCTTCTCTCCCTCCGAGAGCAGCGGGGACACGCCTGAGGTAAATGCAGACAAGATCATCTATTCCGCAGAAGCCACTGTGGAGACCCGCGAATACGACAAAACGCTGGAGGCCATCTATGCCATGGCTGACACTTACGGCGGCTTTCTGGAGAATTCCTCCATTGGCGGCACCAGCTATTACAGCCGCGGCGGCCGGAACGCCCAGTTCACCCTGCGCGTCCCCAGCGAGCGTTTTTCCGAAGTCACCGGCAATCTCTCTGATCTCGGCAACGTGACCTATTGCCGCACCTATTCCGAAAATGTCACCACCGAGTATATCGATGTGGAATCCCGTCTGGATTCCTACCGCATTCAGGAGGAACGCCTGCTGGCCATGCTGGAAAAGGCCGACCGGCTGGAGGATATGCTCACCATTGAAGAGCATCTGGCAGATGTCCGCTATAACATAGAGAACTACACTACGCAGCTGAAGTATCTGGACAGTCGGGTCTCCTACAGCACGGTCACGCTCTCTGTGGAGGAAGTCGTGGAGTATTCCCCCGACCAATCTACCGCCCGCAGCTTCACCAGCCGTATGCAGACCGCTTTCCGCAGCAGCATTTCCGGTCTGGTGGATCTGGTCCAGGGCCTGATCCTGTTCCTGCTGCGCAGCTGGTACATTCTCCTGATCCTGGCCGCAGTCGTTTTCTTTGGCGTGCGCCGCATCCGCCGCTTTATCGCTCGCAGAAAATCGGAAAAAGGATCCTGAGGCCCTATAGAGCTATAGCCCCCTCAACAGCGCCCTGTCTGAAAAATCAGCCGGGGCGCTGTTGTTTTTTGGCCGTTTATCAGCGGATCCTTTCTTTACATTTTCATTAGCCCGTGTTAAAATTCAGACTATGACTAAAAGAGAGAGAAGGTGTTTCGCTTGGACAACGAAAACGCCATCCGGCTGGACGGGATAACCAAACGTTTCGGCAAGGTCGTGGCCAACGACAGCATCAGTCTGGAACTGAAAAAAGGCGAGATCCTGGCCCTGCTCGGTGAAAACGGCAGCGGTAAGACAACGCTTATGAACATGCTCTCCGGCATTTACTATCCGGATGAGGGTACCATCTATGTCGGCGGCAAGGCGGTCTCCATCCGCTCGCCAAAAGACGCCTTTGATCACGGCATCGGTATGATCCATCAGCACTTTAAGCTGGTAGACGTGTTTACTGCGGCGGAAAATATCGTGCTGGGGCTGAACGACGGCCGGCTGGACCGGCAGAAAATCGCCCAGCGCGTCCAGGCTATTTCCGATAAATACGGCTTTGGCATCGACCCGAACAAAAAGGTCTATGACATGTCCGTATCCGAAAAGCAGACCGTTGAGATCGTCAAGGTTCTCTACCGCGGTGCAGATATTCTGATCCTCGATGAGCCCACCGCTGTGCTGACTCCCCAGGAAACCGAAAGGCTGTTTACCGTGCTCCGCGCCATGAAGGCCGACGGAAAGTCCATCGTCATCATCACCCACAAGCTGCACGAGGTCATGTCTATCTCGGACAAGGTCGCCGTTCTGCGCAAGGGGCAGTATATCGGTACTGTGGATACGGACAAAACCAGTCCGCAGGAGCTGACCGAAATGATGGTCGGCCACGCTGTGAGCCTGCACATCAACCGTCCGGAGCCAAAGGATCCCACGCCGAGGCTGAACGTGCAGGAGCTCACCTGCTATGACGCCGAGGGCGTGCTGCGGCTGGACAAGGTCTCCTTCGTTGCCATGGGCGGCGAGATCCTGGGTATTGCCGGTGTGGCCGGCTCCGGCCAGCGCGAGCTGCTGGAGTCCATCGCCGGCCTCTATCCCGTGGCTTCCGGCTCTGTGATCTATACGCCCGAGGGCCGTGAGCCCGAGGATCTTGTAGGCCGCACACCCATGCAGATCAAAGCAGCCGGCGTAGCCATGGCCTTTGTCCCCGAGGATCGGCTGGGCATGGGACTGGTCGGCGGTATGGGCATGACCGGAAATATGATGCTGCGTTCCTGGCGGCACGGCAAAAGCATTTTTGCCAACCGCCGCGAGCCGGATCAGCTTGCCCGCCGCGTGCGGGACGAGCTGGAGGTCGTGACCCCCAGTGTGGACTATCCGGTACGCCGCCTCTCCGGCGGAAACGTTCAGAAGGTACTGGTCGGCCGCGAGATCGCATCCGCCCCCTCTGTGCTCATGAGCGCTTATGCCGTCCGCGGTCTGGATATCAACACCTCTTACACCATTTACAATCTGATGACTGAGCAGAAGGAAAAGGGCGTAGCTGTGCTTTTTGTAGGCGAGGATCTGGACGTGCTGCTGGAGCTGTGCGACCGCATTCTTGTTCTCTGCGGCGGAAAGGTCTCCGGCATTGTGGATGCTCGGACGACCACAAAAGAAGAACTTGGCCTGCTGATGACCCGCGTAGGTGGAAAGGAGGATGCCTGATATGGAAAACAAGACACCTTTTATTCGTCTGGCAAAGCGGGACGATATGAAGCTGTGGCAGATCTGGTGCATCCGGGGCGCCTCTTTTCTGGCGGCCATTCTGCTGGGCGGACTTCTGCTTCTCTCCCTGGGCACGGATCCTTTTCAGGCTTATGCCACCATACTCAGCGGCTCTCTAGGCAAAAAGACGGCCATCCGCCAGACGGTAAAAATCGCCGTCCCCCTGCTGGGCACGGCGCTGGCCATTGCCCCCTGCTTCAAAATGCGCTTCTGGAACATCGGCGCAGAGGGGCAGATCACTGCCGGCGCCATCGCCGCCAGCTATTTTGCCCTGTTCTATACTGATAAGCTCCCCACGCTGCCCCTGCTGCTCATCATGGCCGTTTCCGCCATGCTCTTCGGCGGGATCTGGGCGCTGATCCCCGCCTTTTTCAAGGCCCGCTGGGGTACAAATGAAACGCTCTTTACCCTGATGATGAACTATATCATCATCGGCATCGTCAAGTATCTTCAGGGCGGTCCTTGGGAGGCGCCTCCCAAGGGCAGCCAGACGATCGCACAATTTGATCCTGCTGCCTGTCTGCCCAAGGTTCTGGGCGTGCACTGCGGCTGGATCATTGTACTCGTCCTCACCGTGTTCATGTTCGTTTACATGAAATACACCAAGCAGGGCTATGAAATCGCCGTGATCGGCGAGAGCGAGAACACCGCCCGTTATGCCGGCATGAATGTGGGCTATATCATTATGCGCACCATGTTCCTCTCCGGTGCCATTGCCGGACTGGTGGGCTATATTCTGGCCTCCGGCGCAAACAATACACTCTATGACGGTGTAGCCGGCGGCGTAGGCTTTACAGCCATCACCGTAGCCTGGCTCGCCCAGCTGAATCCCTTTGCCATGGTAGGCATTTCCGGCCTGCTGGCCATTCTTGAAAAGGGTGCGGACACTCTGCATACCCGCATGTCTGTCCCCGCATCGATCTCCGACGTGATCACCGGCCTGTTTCTGTTCTGCATGCTGGGCTGTGAATTCTTCATCAATTACCGGGTCATTTTCTCTTTCCGGCAGAAAAAGGAGGCGGTACAGAAATGACAAATGCCATCGTTGCACTCATCTGCGCCGCAGTCCTGAACGGCGCACCCCTGCTGTACGGCACCTTGGGCGAGATCCTCACCGAGAAAAGCGGCAATCTGAATCTGGGTGTGGAAGGTATGATGTTCATGGGCGGCGCCCTTGGATTGGGCGGTGCATTCTATTATGAGCGCGCTGCCGGTGAGGCCACCAACGGCGGTGTGGCCGTAGCCATTGCTCTGCTCTGTGCCTTTCTCGCCGGTGCTCTGGGCGCTTTGATCTACAGCTTTATTACCATCACTCTGCGTGCCAATCAGAACGTGACCGGTCTGGCCCTGGCCATATTCGGCACCGGTGCCGGACAGTTTGCCGGTGAATATATGCGCACCTCCTCCGGCGGCTACGTGGTTATTTCCAACGCCATGAAAGGCTTTTTCCAGAATTCTCCGTTTCCCGCCGCCCTTCAGGAGCTGCCCGTGGTCGGCAAGCTGCTGTTTGGCTACAATATATTTGTCTATCTGGGTGCCGTCCTCGCTGTGGTCCTGTCTCTGTTTCTGAACCGCAGCCGCTGCGGCCTGCACCTGCGGGCCGTTGGCGAATCGCCTGCCACGGCCGATGCCGCCGGCATCAATGTAGCCCGCTATAAGTACCTGGCCACCGTGATCGGCGGTGGGATCTCCGCCATCGGCGGTATGGTCTATATCATGACCATCGCCGGCTGCGTCTGGAGCCACGAGGGACTTTCCGGTGAGGGTTGGCTGGCTGTTGCGCTGGTCATTTTCTGCCTGTGGCGTCCTCTGAACGCCCTGTGGGGCAGTATTCTCTTCGGCGGACTGATGATCCTGTATCTTCACTTTGCCGTCCCCTTCTTCCCCACACAGCTCTATAAGATCCTCCCCTATGTGGTCACCGTTGTCGTTCTGGTCATCACCAGCCTGCGCAGCCGCCGGGATGCACAGGCTCCTGCCGGTCTCGGTCTGGCCTATTTCCGTGAAGAGCGATAAAGTATATAAAAAGCCCGCCGGTTCTGAATGGACCGGCGGGCGTTCTTTTTTCCGTTACTGATACAGTGCTACAAATTCCTCCAGGCACAGACCGTTTTCCATGATATAGGCCGCAGCCTCCTTGCCTACATAGCGGAAATGCCAGGGCTCGAACATAATGCCTGTAATCTCCTGCTTGTCCTCGGGAAAGCGAAGAATAAATCCGTACTCGGCACAGTGAGCCTTCATCCATTTGGACAGCTCCGTATCGGCCAGAGATTCGTTCATGTACTGATAATACTGATCCACAATGTCAGCAGCCAGACCGGTCTGGTGCTCACTGGTGCCGGGGATCGCCACAATACGCGCAGCCGCCTCCCGGTCGCCGCCGTACTGCGCCACCTTATTGTTGAACAGATACTGCTGTGTGGCATAGCTGCGGTAAGAGGAGGAGAGGTAGACCGACAGTCCCTCGGCCCGCGCTCCGGCGATGAACTCCTTCATGGCGTCCACAGCACGGGAATCAAAGTACTGTCCGTTCTCCAGTGCCGTTACCTCCGGCACGAAGTTCTGATCCAGCAGATGATCCTGATTGGCCAGAACATATTCCCAGGATGTGATGTCAATATCCGGCTTGTCCGCAAAGGGTTCAGGTGTGGGAGTGGGCGTTGGCTCCGGCGTAGGCGTAGGTGTCGGTTCAGGTGTGGGCTCCGGCGTCGACTGGATCGTCGGGCTGGGTGAAGGTACAGGCTCCGGCTCATTCAGGACCGCCTGTTTTTTTATCAGAATAAATGCAAGACACAGCACCAGCAAAGCCAGAACTATGCCGGACAGTATTTTTTTCACAATACGACCTCCCATTTTTGGTTTTTCTATCATACCTCTCTCTGCGTCATCTGTCAACGCCGCATCGGCGGCCACCGGTGATCCCTGCAGGCTGTACTCCGCTTATTTTCTTATTGCAGCAAGGACCGTTCTGTTTTATAATGCAGAAAAGCCTATCAGGAGTGATCTCAACATGAAATACATCCTCATTATCGGTGACGGCATGGCAGATAACCCCGTGCCGGAGCTGGGCGGCCTGACGCCTCTGGAAAAGGCCGATATTCCACATATAGACTATCTGGCCTCCTGCGGTGAGCTTGGCAGCGTCCGCACCGTCCCGCAGCCGCTCCCCCCGGGAAGCGACACTGCCATTTTGTCCATTATGGGCTGCGATACGGAAAAGGTCTATTCCGGCCGTGCTCCGCTGGAGGCTGCCGCCCAGGGGATCATGCTCCCCCCCGGCAGCGCCGCGTTCCGCTGCAACAACGTTGCGCTCTCTGACGGTGCACAGTTTGAGGACCGCCGCATTCTCTCCCACAGCGGCGGCGGTATTGAGGGCAGCCAGTCCCGTGAGCTGATCACCTCCCTCTTTGCCCATCCGGACTTCCGTCCTTTGGCAGAATCCGCCGGCATGACCATTGCAGCGGCAGAAAGCTACCGGCATCTGGCCTTTCAGCGCGATGCCGATATCCGCGGCATCAGCCTCAAGCCCCCCCATGATCATCTGGAGGAGCGGGTCGGAGACAATCTTCCCTCCGGCTGCGCCGATGCCGATGTGCTGCGCGGACTGATGGCCGCCGCAGTTCCCATACTCGAAGCCCATCCTATCAACCGCCGGCGCCGCGCTGACGGTCAGCTGCCCGCCAACGCCATCTGGTTTTGGGCAGAGGGCACCGCAGTGTCTCTGCCAGGCTTTTATGAGCAGTTCGGAAAAACCGGCGCGGTCATCTCTGCCGTGCCGCTGTGCCACGGCATTGCCCGCCTGCGGAGCATGGATGTGATCACTGTCCCCGGCGCTACCGGTGAGCTGGACACCAACTATGAGGGAAAGGTGGATGCCGCTGTCTGTGCTCTGGAAAGCCATGACTTTGTAACGATCCACATTGAGGCGCCGGATGAATGCACCCACTGCCACGACCTTGCCGGAAAAATACAGGCCATTGAGCGGCTGGACAGCCGGGTCGTTGCGCCTCTGCTGGATAAGCTGCGCGGTCAGGATTTTCGTCTGCTGCTGCTCAGCGATCATAAAACCCTCATGTCTGACGGCAGCCATGACGGTGATCCGGTACCTTATGTCATTTATGACAGCCGCCTGCAGAGCCGGCGCCGGGCGCGCTATACCGAGAACGAGGGCCTTCAGGGACCCATGCTGGAGCGGGGCGACCTTCTGCTGCCCCGGTTGTTCGCATGATGCGCGCCGAACGCGAGCGTGCCTGGGCCAAGCTGAATCTCTCTCTGGACGTATTGGCCCCCATGCCGGATGGCTATCACGGCATGAAAATGCTCATGCAAAGCTGCTCTCTCTGTGATGAGCTGCGGGTAAGCCTCACCCCGGACGGCAGCTTTCTGGCACACTCCAATCTCTACTACCTCCCCTCTGATAGCCGCAATATCACAGTAAAAGCCGCCAAGCTCTTTATGGAGGAGCTGGGCGAAACACACTTTGGTGTCCGCATCGATATGAAAAAACGCATTCCGGTCTGCGCCGGACTCGGCGGCGGCTCGGCAGACGCCGCTGCTGTACTCCGGGCGCTGAACCGCCTGATGCACGCCGGACTCAGCGCCGCCCGCCTGGAGGAGCTGGGTCTGCGGCTGGGAGCTGACGTTCCCTTCTGTATTCAGGGCGGCACCTGCCTTGCCGAAGGCCGGGGTGAGCTTCTTACGCCGCTGGCTCCCATGCCCGACTGCGGTATTGTGATCTGCAAGCCCCGTTTTCCCATCTCCACACCGGAGCTTTTTTCCCGGATCGACAGCCGCAGCCCCGGCGGTGAGCCGGATACTCCGGCACTGATTTCCGCATTGGAGCGGGGTGATCTGGCTGCGCTGGCCGGCGGCATGCGAAATGTATTTGAACAGGTCCTCTCTCCCGAGCACGGAGAGATCTTTGAGATCCGGCACCGGCTGATCTCCGCCGGCGCACTGGGCGCCATGATGTCCGGCACCGGTTCGGCCGTATTCGGCATTTTCTCCGGCATTCAGGAGGCCAGGAGCTGCGCACGGCTGCTGGGCCGCGACTACAGGGAGTGCTATTTTGCTCAGCCCACTGGCCGGCTGCAGGTTTAAAAATGCAAAACACCGTCCATGCTGTATCTGCGGGCCTTCCCGCGAATACAGGCCGGGGCTTTTCCCGGAAGGACGGTGTTTTTTCATGCTTGCTTCCTGCAAAACCAGACTCCATACTGCCGAGTGCGCCATGCTTCTCGCGCTGTGCTTTACACTGTGCATGGCTCTCTGGGGCCAGGCCAACTCCGCTGCGCTCTCTGACGATCTTATCCGGCTGCACGTGATCGCCGACTCCGATGATGACTATGAGCAGGCATTGAAGCTGCGGGTCCGGGACGCCGTGCTGGCCTGTGCCGAGCCCCTTCTAACCGAGGCTGACAGCATGCAGGACGCCCGCCGGATCCTGTACGCTCACCTGGAGGATATCCGCCAGGCCGCACTGGATACGTCCGAGGGACGCGCTGTGTCTGTCACGCTGGACAGTGAGTTTTATCCCACACGGATCTACGAGGGCTTCTCTCTCCCCGCCGGGCGCTATATCTCTCTGCGTATCCTCTTGGGCTCCGCCCAGGGACAGAACTGGTGGTGCGTGGTCTTCCCTCCTCTGTGCACCGCCGCATCCGCCGAGCTCCCGCAGGAAACGCTGGGCGAAACCGGCACCCGCATCATCACGCAGGACGGCACAAGCTATGTCCTGCGCTTCCGCGCCGCGGAGCTCTGGGGCCAGCTTCAGGATGCGCTCAGCGGCATTGGCGGATAGGCTCTATTTAATTCATAACGTTTCGTTATGGCATAATATCCAAAACTTTTCCCGGTTTTTCCGGGATTTATATGGCACTATTAGTCGAAATTACAATGGTCTGCATTTTGCAGATCTATTTTTTTGCCATTTTCTTGCAAAATGCATTTATATATTGGGCATTTTGCTCAAATCTTTGATCGAATTTTCAGCGTTAAAATTGCGTTGAATTTTTGTTAAACTGTTGACTAGACACCTAAATATATTTTATAATAACGTATCATATTTTGTTCTCGCAAGAGACCCAAATTGGATTATTTTGTAAGAGCTGGGAGGAAATCTAATGAAGATCAACCTGACCGAGACCGTCCTCCGCGACGGTAACCAGAGCCTGATGGCAACTCGTCTGCCTTACAGCGAGTTTGAGGACATCCTGCCCAAGATCGACGAGTGCGGTTACTACTCCGTCGAGTGCTGGGGCGGCGCTACCTTTGACTGCTGCATGCGCTACCTGAGCGAAGATCCCTGGGAGAGACTGCGCAACCTGCGCAAGAAGCTGCCCAAGAGCAAGCTGCAGATGCTGCTCCGCGGCCAGAACATTCTGGGCTACAAGCCCTACCCCGACGATGTCGTACGCAAGTTTGTTGAGCTGTCCATCAAGAACGGCATCAACATCATCCGTATCTTCGACGCAATGAACGACCCCCGCAACCTGAAGGTCGCCATGGAAGAGACCGTCAAGCGCGGCGGTATCGCTTCCGGTGCCATCAGCTACACGACCAGCCCCGTTCACACCCTGGACGCTTTTGTCAAGCTGGGCCGTGAAATGAAGGAAATGGGCGCTTCTACCATCTGCATCAAGGACATGGCCGGTATCATGGGTCCCAAGGAGGGCTATGATCTGGTATCCGCTCTGAAGGATAAGCTGGATATGCCCATCATCCTGCACACCCACTGCACCACCGGTGTGGCCTTCCCCACCGCCCTCAAGTGCGCTGAGGCCGGCGTTGATGTTATCGACACTGCTGTCTCCTGCTTCTCCGGCGGTTCTTCTCAGCCCTCTACCGAGACCATGGCT
>CAKTGW010000004.1 GCA_934561725.1 uncultured Oscillospiraceae bacterium | reverse complement strand
GTTATAGAGGCTGCCGCGCAGATCAAGCGGCAGGCCCACTACGCACAGCATGTCCATGCCGGCGCTGGCCTCTACCAGTTCCTTCAAGCCTGTCTTTGCGCCTTCAAGCAAAGTCCGCTGCAAAAATAGGTCGCCGCAGGTATAGCCCGTAATACACAGCTCCGGGAACACAGCCACCTTTGCCCCCTGCTCCGCGGCCATCTGCATGGCCTGTGCAATACTGCGGGTATTATAGGCCGTGTCCGCCACCCGGATGCGCGGCGTGACCGAAGCCACCTTTACAAATCCGTCTTTCATCCTTTTATCCCCTTTCGGCTAATCCACCTGCCGGAACTCCAGCAGGCTCTCGTCAAAATGTGCAAGCAGCGCATTCCGCGCCTCAAAAAAGCTCTTTTTCTGGATCTCTACCACAGCCCGGTCCTCTTCCGCCCAGCACGCCTGCACCCCCGGCAGTTCCGGAAGAACATTTGCGTTCAGTTCCTCCACAAGCTCCGAAATGTGCGAAGAATAGTACTCCCCGCTTTCAGGCGGCGTATAGTCCCCCAGGGCGCTGCTCTTCCCGGAGGAAAAGCACACCATCAGGAAGCCGATAAAGCAGATCACGACCAGGGCACAGCCCAGAGGCCGCAGCTTTTTTATAAATTCAAGTCCGGTATTCATGGATTTTTCCGCCAATAATATTCCAAATTTCTGAAATGCTCCAGCATTTCCTGTGTTTCCGGAGAAAGAGCGTCCGTAAACACGCCGTTCTCCCAGTAGGCGCCCACGCCGGTAAATACGCTGAGCTTCTCCCGCAGGACATTTCCCGCTTTCATATAGGCCGGTCCCTCCCAGCCACAAAGCTCAAAAACCTTATTCATCAGGAAGCAGGGTGAAAAGTCGCCGCCGGAGCCGGTAAAATCACTGCCAAGCACTTTTTTGGCCGCATCGTTGGCCCAGATCACATAGGGCGTGGCATAATAATTGCGGAAGCTCTGCTCATCCGTACGGCTGAGATCCACACCCAGCTCGGAATACACATAAGAGCCATTCCCCAGCCACGGCTTATGGTCTCCGAAAAAGACCAGCACTACCGGCTCGCTGCGCTTTTGCAGTTCATCCGCCAGATATCCGATGGCCGCATCAGACTGGGCAATACCCGAGAGATAGTTATTCACTATATTATACCCGCCCTCTGACATATTCTCTGTTCTGGCCAGGTACTCAGTAGAAAAATATTGATTTTCCTCCTCATAAGGTCCATGGTTCTGATATGTCACGGAGAACTGAAAATACGGCTTTCCCTCCGCGGTATGCAGGTCAAACAGCGTCAGCAGATCTTCATAGAACGGACGGTCGATCATCATGCCGCTGTAGGTGATCTCTCCCGGATCCGCATAGCGGCTTTCCCGGAACCAGTACTCATCAAAGCCCAGATACCGGTTTACATTCTGGCGGTTATAAAACCATCCGTAGCAGGGATGTCCCCCCTCTGTAAAATAGCCCTGATCCTTAAAATAGTGTACATAGCTGCCCGCTTCCGTGCGGTATTCATAAAGCGTATTCACACCGGTAAGGAAGGCGCGCTCCGTATCCACCGTGCCGCCGGCAAAAATATTGGTGATCAGCCGTCCCGAAACGCCCTCTTTTTCCAGCTGATGGAGATTGACATAGGGATCCGTCTCAAATTCAAGTCCGAAATCCAAGAAGTCTGAGAAGGCTTCCAGCATGACGCCGACGATATTCACCTTTTTATCCTCCGGAATATCGCTGTCGCCCAGAGCGGCAAGCTCTGCCGCCGCTTCATCCGCATCATAGCCCTTCGGCGGCGGATCCGATACGTTTTTCAGACTGTGCAGCAGAGGATAGAGAAATCCCCGGCTGACATACTGGTCAGTATCCGACCAGGGGGACATAAACCAGCTGTTTCGGCTGATATTTTCCGTTTCGGCATAAACTGTATCGCTGGCGTATACGGTAAAATAGACGCCGATGCTGAGCAGTACTGTGATCAGCGCACCCAGCAGCCGCCTGCGCAGTCTGCCCAGCCTGCCCCGGAAGAGGAAGCCCGCGCCGGTAAGCAGGAGCACAGAGAGCACTCCCAGCACCACAGGCAGCCGGATGAAGCCCGAGTAGCCCTCTCCCGCCGTGGCCGCCTCGGCAAAAACAAACACGTCCTTGGCAATCAGAGGATCGTCCCGCAGGAGCAGCTTCAGGTAGTTCACACAGGCCAGCCCTACCGTTACCGTACCGGTAAGCAGGGCCGCCGCCCAGACACGGTCCGTCAGGAACCAGAAGAGAAGCGCCAGTGCCAACGGCGGCAGGATATTCAGCAGCGGGATCAGCGGCTTATGCATATAGCTCAGCAGAAGCGGCAGACTTTTATCGGCACCCAGTGCTCCATACAGCAAACTGACCGCTCCGTAAAACAGGCCCAGAAACAGAACAGCCGCCGCAGCCTGAGCCGTACTGCGAAAACCGCTGGAATTGGATTGATTGCTCATATATTTGCGTTGACCTTTCAGAATTTCCCCCTCAGGAAAGCGCCTCTGTCAGATAACGCCGGTTAAAGGCGTCATGCAGGACAAAGGTAAAGGCATTGTATTTTTCCCGTGCTGCGGCTGCAGCCGCCGGCAACTCAAGACTGGCTTCTTCATCTGCGGAGAGATAATAATTGGCCGTATAGATCATGCTCTCCTTTTTCAGGCTCTCCACCAGGCGCCAGTAGTCCGGTTTTTCAACGCCGGATGCATTCAGCACCGCAGCGCCCAGCGTATTGGAGGAGTCATCCTGCCGTGTTCCCGGCTCTGCCGGCAGCAGAGATGCATCGTTGGCCCAGATCAGATAATCCGCACAGTAGAGCTCCTTGAACGTATCCGCATCCCATTGCGAGCTGTCCGGCGTACACATGCCCAGCTCGGAGTATACGTTTCCGCCGGCCTCCAGCCCCAATCCCGGACGATGGTCTCCAAAAAAGATCAGAACAGTCGGCTCTTCCACTGTCCGCAGATGATCCGTGAGCTTCTTCAGGGCTTTGGATGCATTGGCAATGCCCTGTGTGGCCGCATTCAGCGCGCCCGTGGCCTCCTCACCCAGTGGGGCCGTGAAGGGATAGTCATAGGACGAATACTTGTCCGGCTTGTATGTGGAGTGATTCTCCATGGACACACCATACAGGAACAGACTGCCCTGATCCTTTTTCTGATCATAGAGCTTGATCAGCACATCTGCCATGTAATCATCGGAATAGAACCAGCCGGAGATCTTCTGTTCCATAAAGTCCCAGTATCCGTCTCCCGCAGCTGCGGCATCCCCATCGATCCTGGCCATATCCTCAGAGAAGAAAATATCCTCAAAGCCCAGGCCGGGCAGGAATGCGCTGCGGCTGTAGATGCTGTCATTATACATGTGCAGGAACGCCGTATAATATCCCGCATCCCGGAGAACGGCCGGAATGGCCGGCAGCTTCTCAAACTGCGCACTGCCCCAGGTGTTCAGCGCACCAAGCGAGGGCAGCAGCCGGGTGTTGATCCCCGTGAGCAGCTCCAGCTCTATATTGCAGGTGCCATAGCCCAGCGTGCGGGTATAGAATTTTCCGGAAACACCCTCTGCCTGGAGTGCATGGAACTCCGCTACCGGATCCTCTTCATAGGTGACACCGGGCAGCGTGGTAATATCAAAAAACGATTCCGACAGGATCAGGATCACATTGACCGGCTGTCTGTCGCCGCCGGCGGGAATATCCTCAATATAGCCGCGCAGCTGGCTTTCCACTGCGTCCGCCTCCTGCTGCGTATAGTTCTCATCCAGCGCATCCTTATAGATCGCGCTGCGCCACAGGCCGAGGACAAAGCCCGTGCGGCCATTCACATAGCTCTGGCTGTAGCCGCCCCGGAGAGGGACCTCCAGCGGCGCATAAAACAGGCTGTCCGCAAAAACAAAGAAGGCCAGTCCAAAGCACAGCGCCGCGCCGGCAAATACGCACAGCCCGCTTTTTATATTCAGCCGCAGCGGCCGGGAAAAGAACCACAGCACCGCCAGCCACAGGAGCACGGCACTCAAAGCCAGCACACTGTTCCGGCTCAGAGTGAGATATTGGGCGTTTAGTCCGGCAATATTTCCGGCCTGGCCGATCAGCGCCAGATCCTGAAGCTCCAGCGGTGTAGAGGTGATCAGCATCTTATAGTGATTGACAAAGGCCGCCAGCATGCACAGCGCCGCTGTTACCGCGCCGCCGCAGAACAGGCTGTGCGTCAGTCCGCCAAGGACCGCCGTACACAGGGCCAAAAACAGAGCACTTCCAAAAAAAGAGAGGCTCTGTCCTGTTACTGCCGCCAGCACACCGCGAAGGCTCTGTCCCGTTACCAGCCATGCTGCCGCCGACAGACCCATTCCCGTCAGCAGGCTCAGCAGAACAAAGCCGCCAATACGTGCAGAGGGCTTCAGCGCGCTTGCGCGATGAAACCCCCATGCATTATTCAGAAACTTCTTCATTCTCAGAAGGCGATACGCTCTTCAATATAAGCAGCCAGATCCTCGATCTTCATGCGCACCTGCTCCATGGTATCGCGATCGCGAACGGTCACGCATCCGTCAGCCTCCGTCTTGTCATCGCCTACGGTCTGGAAGTCCACGGTGATGCAGAAGGGCGTGCCGATCTCATCCTGCCGGCGATAGCGCTTGCCGATAGAGCCGGCATCATCATAATCCACCATGAACTTTTTGGACAGCTCCTCACGGATCTTCAGTGCGGGCTCTGCCAGCTTCTTGCTCAGAGGCAGCACAGCGCACTTGAAGGGAGCCAGAGCCGGATGGAAGTGCATCACGGTACGCACATCATTCTTGCTCTCATCCACGATCTGCTCGTCATAGGCTTCCACCAGGAAGGCCAGAGTCACACGGTCGGCACCCAGAGAGGGCTCAATAACATAAGGGATGTAGTGCTCACCCTTTTCCTGATCAAAATAGGTCAGATCCTTGCCGGAATGCTTCTGATGCTGTCCCAAATCATAATCCGTGCGGTCAGCAACACCCCAGAGCTCGCCCCAGCCAAAGGGGAACATAAACTCAAAGTCCGTAGTTGCCTTGGAATAGAAAGCCAGCTCCTCGGGCTCATGGTCGCGCAGGCGCAGGTTTTCGTCCACAATACCCAGATTCAGCAGCCACTGGTGGCAGAACTCACGCCAGTATGCAAACCACTCCAGATCGGTGCCGGGCTGGCAGAAGAACTCCAGCTCCATCTGCTCAAACTCACGGATACGGAAAATAAAGTTGCCCGGGGTGATCTCATTGCGGAAGCTCTTGCCCACCTGGCACACGCCAAAGGGCAGCTTGCGGCGGGTCGTGCGCGCAATGGCCGGGAAGTTTACAAAAATACCCTGCGCAGTCTCGGGGCGGAGATAGACCTCGGTGGACGAATCCTCAGTGACACCCTGATGGGTCTTGAACATCAGATTGAACTTGCGGATATCAGTAAAATCGCTCTTGCCGCAGCCGGTGCAGGTCACGCCGTTTTCGCGGATGAATGTGACCAGCTCATCCTGGGTCATTGCCTCTACGTTCACATCGGTGCGGCCATTGGCTGCACACCAGTTTTCAATAAGCTTGTCCGCCCGGTGACGCATTTTGCACGCTTTGCAGTCGATCAGGGGATCGTTAAAAGTAGACACATGGCCGGAAGCCACCCACACCTCGGGGTTCATGAGGATCGCGGCGTCCAGTCCTACATTGTAGGGACTCTCCTGCACAAATTTCTTCCACCAGGCGCGCTTGATGTTGTTCTTCAGCTCCACGCCCAGAGGACCGTAGTCCCAGGAGTTGGCAAGGCCGCCGTAGATCTCGCTGCCGGGGTAGACAAAGCCGCGTCCCTTGCAGAGCGCGACCAGCTTTTCCATGGTTTTTTCAGTATTTTTCATTCTGCACTTTCCTTTCATTCCACGGCTGGCTGCCGCAGACGTCTGATTTAGTCATTATATATATTATAGTGCGTTTTTGTCAACCGCCGGGAGCGCTTTTTGCCAATATCCGCGCATTTCATTTCAATGCACGGCTGACGAAAAAAATGACCGGACTTTTTAGTGCATTTTCCGACAATTTTATACTTGCATTAAGCCGTTGTTTGCCCTTATAATAAGTGTGACAAAGTTTACAATTTCACCCCACTCTCAGAGGGGCTTTTTTTACCGGTTCATCCGGAATTTTCTGTGACTTTCAAGGAGGGCGCCATGGCCCGTTCAAATAGACCCGTATCCCGTTTCGTCGCTCTGTCGCTGGCTTTGTGCAGCCTTTTCGGCTGTACCTCCCGTCCGGCAGAGGAATCTCCCGCACCTTTGGAAACCAGCACTGCCCAGGTAGAGCTCACTCCTGCCGTGCCGGAAAACACTGTTACCCCCCCCGTCTCTGCCGCCCCGGAGGCTTCCCCTGAGGTGACGCCGGAGCCCACGCCCACGGCCTCTGCCGCCTCTTATCCGGATCTGACCGAGCAGCCCGCCGTGGACGATGATTTCTTTGCTGATGCCGCCTTTTTAGGCAACTCTCTGATCGATGGTTTTCGCCTGTTCAGTGGGTTGACAACCTGCGATTACTATTGCGCTACCAGCATGACTGTCACCGGTGCCGGTGATCTGATCAATCAGATGACACAGAAGCAGTACGGTAAAATCTATATTCTTCTGGGCATCAACGAGATTGGCTATGATGTAAACTATTTTGCCGGTCTCTATCAGGATATGCTGGACAGCATCCGTGCCAAGGAGCCCGATGCCGACATCTATATCATGGGTCTGACTCCTGTAAGCGCCTATAAATCCGCAAACAGCGACACCTTTAATATGGATCGTGTGCGCACTTACAATGACGCCCTGCATCAGCTTGCTGCCGACAATGACTGCTGGTATGTGGATCTTTGCGCCGGCCTGGCCGGAGCCGACGGCTATCTCCCCTCGGACGTTACAACAGACGGTGTGCATTTCGCCGCCGGTCACTACAAGGTGTGGCTGGACTATCTCAAGACCCATTACGCTCCCTCCGCCTCTGCGGACGTAACATTTACAAAGACAAACGGCTGAGCCGCCGCCAATACTCATAAAGGATCGTTGCGGAATGAAAAAATTTGTTTTTCTCCTACTCTCTCTGGTTTTTCTGACGGCTCTGTGTGCCTGCGGCGGCAGTGCCCCGCAGACAGATTTTGCCCCCAGCGACCTGACAGCGGAGCTGCTGGACAGCAGCTGCTTTACAGATCTGCTCAGCGAAATGGATCTGGACGTTGCTCTGGAGCTCTATGGCATCGACGCTTCGCAGGTAGACAGCTGCTCCGTATATCTGGGTACAGGAGCCACAGCTGAAGAGATCGCCGTATTTAAGGCCAAGGACGCGGACAGTGCAAAGGCCATTGCCGACGCTCTGAAGGATCGCGTAAGCAGCCAGATCGCCGCCTATGAAAATTACGCTCCCGCCGAAGTTCCTAAATTGAAATCGGCCATTCTCCGCAGCAGCGGCGTCTATTCGATTTATGTTACCGCAGCCGATGCCAAGGCTGCCGGCGAGATCATCGACAAATATATGAAATAAACTCCAGCCGTCTGCGTTTGCAGGCGGCTTTTATATTCCTCAGTTTAAGGAACTGTTTTTCACTCCGGCTTGACAAATGTGTAAACGCCCTGTCATAATATAACTTATAAATCTTCAATCTTCTGCCGTCAGGAGGCCTCAATGAAAAACAAGCCCTGGTGGAGAACTCTGTTCGTACGCCGTGTTATTATTATCGTTCTGCTGCTGGCGCAAATCGCCGTGCTGGTCTATTCTCTGATCGGTCAGACCATCGCCTCCACCTGGATGGGGCCGCTGCTCCAGGTCATCAGCGTTCTGCTGGCACTGCGCATCATCAGCAACAATCAGGAAAGCGGCTATCGCATGGTCTGGGTCGTTCTTCTGCTTCTGGTCCCTGTGGTCGGAATTCCCTTCTATTTTCTTTTCCGTGCGCAGTCCGGTACCAAACGTCTGAATCGCCGGATCAACGAGATCGTATTCAGGGCACAGCCCAGCTTCGCCATGAATCCATCCTGCTATGAGGACGCCCGCGCCGCCTGCCGGACCCACAGCACCGGCCTGAACTACCTTCAGAATTTTACCCGTTTCCCTGTCTGCCGTCACACGCAGACCCAATACTATTCACCCGGTGAATATTTCTTTGAGGCCCTGCTCCGGGATCTGGAGACCGCAGAACACTATATTTTTCTGGAGTATTTCATCGTCAGTGAAGGCGCTATGTGGGATGCGATTTTTGAAATTCTCCGGCGCAAAGCCTATGAGGGCATAGACGTGCGCCTGCTGTATGATGACATGGGCTGCTTTCTCACTCTTCCGCCGGATTTTGACCGGCATCTGGAAGAAAACGGCATAAAATGCTCGGTATTCAATCCTTTTACTCCCTTTGTCAGCGCAATGCAGAACAACCGCGACCACCGGAAGATCTGCTCCATTGACGGAAAGATCGCCTACACCGGCGGCATCAATCTGGCCGATGAATATATCAACCGCATCGAAAAGCACGGCCACTGGAAGGATTCCGCCCTCCGCCTGGAAGGCGAAGCCGCCTGGAACCTCACAGTGATCTTTCTGGAGCAGTGGGAGCTGACCCGGCATATCCGTGAGGACTACCTCCGGTTCTATCCCTGGCATACCGAAAGCTGTACTGTACCGGACGACGGCTATGTGCTCCCCTATGCCGACAGCCCCGTGGACGATGAGAATGTGGGTGAGCATGTTTACCTGCAGATCATCAACTCTGCCAAGGATTATCTCTACATCTGCTCGCCATATCTGATCGTAGACGACACGCTGGCCTCCGCCCTGTCTCTGTGTGCCAAGAGCGGCGTGGATGTACGCATTATCACCCCCGATAAGGCCGACAAAAAATTCGTTCACTTTACGACCCAGTCCTATTACCGGCAGCTGATCCGTTCCGGTGTGCGTATCTACCAATATACCGGCGGTTTTATGCATTCCAAAACCTTTGTCTCTGACGACGTTGTTGCCACTGTGGGCACCACCAACCTGGATTACCGCAGCCTGTATCTGAATTTTGAATGCGGCGTCTGGATGCACGGCTCTAAAGCCGTGGCCCAGGTCAAGCAGGACTTTCTTGCAACTCTGGAGGTTTGTCACGAGATGGGCGCTGAGGACTGCCGCTGCTCCGGACTGCGCCGGCTGTGGCAGGAATTCCTCCGCGTATTTGCTCCCCTCATGTAACTCTTAATAAAAAGGAAAAGGCCGGAACTGTTCGTTCCGGCCTTACAAATACTGTTATAAAAGGCATCTGTTCATAGGACAGATGCCTTTTGTTTTTTTATGCCTTTTTGGCAGTCATGCTGCGCAGGACGAAGAGCGTACCTACAAGGAGGACAGCGCCGACTGCAAAGCAGATGATCGCATTCTGCACAAAGCCGGCCACAATATAGGTGACAAAGCTTACAATGGCCACGGTAATGGCATAGGGCAGCTGCGTGGATACATGGTTGACGTGCTCACACTGGGCACCGGCAGAAGCCATAATCGTAGTATCCGAAATGGGAGAGCAGTGATCGCCGCAGACGGCACCGGCGCAGCAGGCCGAAATACCAATGGTAAGCAGAGTGCTGTCTGTGGGGAAGATCGCAGTAACAATGGGGATCAGAATACCAAAGGTACCCCAGCTGGTTCCGGATGCAAAAGCCAGGATGCAGGCCACGATGAAGATAACAGCGGGCAGCATGCTGTACAGGCTCTGGCTGGCACCGAACATCAGGTCATGGACGAACACATCTGCGCCCAGGCCGCTGGTCATGGTTTTCAGGCTGACAGCCATAACCAGAATGGTGATGGGAGGAACCATGGCAATAAAGCCCTTGGGGACACAGCTCATTGCCTCTTTAAAGGTCAGCACACGGCGGGCCACAAGATAAATAACGATGACGACCAGGGCGATGATCGCGCCCCAGGGCAAGCCAATAAACGCATCGGTATTGCCGAAAGCGCCTACAAAGTCACCGGCATAATCGGTTCCGCCCCAGGCATCTACACCGAAGAAGCCGCCGACATAGATCATACCCACTGTGCAGGTAACGATCAGAACCAGGACCGGGAGAACCAAATCGATGACCTTGCCCTTGGGATTGCCGGCTTCCTCATCGGAACCGGTCACGGCGCTCAGGTCGCCCTCGTTCTGGGCCTTCAGCTCATAGGCCTTCATGGGGCCGTAATCAAACTTCATGAAGGACAGTGCGATAACAAACACAAAGGTCAGCAGGGAATAGAAGTTATAGGGGATCGCGCTGATAAACAGCTGAATGCCGCTGATACCGGTATCCAGATCCGCAGCCACACCGGAAACCGCTGCCGCCCATGAAGAAATGGGGGCGATCATGCAGATAGGTGCGGCAGTTGCATCAATCAGATAGGCCAGCTTTACGCGGGAGATACGGTGTCCGTCCGTAACCGGGAGCATAACTGAACCGACAGTCAGGCAGTTGAAATAGTCATCAATAAAAATCAGGACACCCAGTGCAAAGGTCGCCAGGCTGGCACCGACTCTGGACTTGATATTCTTCTGCGCCCAACGGCCAAAGGCGGCACTTCCGCCAGAAGCGTTGACCAGTGCAACAATGATGCCCAGCAGTACCAGGAACAGGAAGATACCGGCATTGTCGGCAATTGCGGTGATCAGTCCGTCATTGAGCAGGGTGTCCAGCGTAGCCACAGGTGCAAAGTTGCAGTAGAACAGTGCACCTACAACAATACCGATGAACAGGGAGGAATAAGCTTCCTTGGTGATCAGGGCCAATACGATAGCCACGATTGGGGGAACCAGAGCCCAGAAGCTGGCATACATGTTGCTGACCGGCTCCTCTGCTTCTCCGTCAGCCGCAAATACGGTTACGGACAGCAGGCAGACCAGCACCACGACCAGCAGCAGGCTAAGCAGCGTGCGGTTGTGTCTCTTCATTTTTCTGTCTCCTTCTCTTATTGTGAGGCGGGCAATAAAAAATCGCCATGTCCGGCGGAACACCGGTGCATGACGAGCAAAACCGCCTGAAAAGACGGCGATCTGGACAACATGACAGCGCTCCACTTGCGTGACAGTCCGGCGGATATTATCCGACAGCCCAGCAGCCCCGCGCCGGACAGCGCCGCAGTCTACTTCGGCAGCAGCCCCTTTTTCTCTCCGGATGTCCGTCCGTGCTTGGAGAGATACTCTTGGCATACCGCGCCTCTATCAATTTGCTTTGCATCCATTATATGCCCAAAACGACGTTTGTCAAGACAGATTATTAAAAACATATGAAAAAACACGAAAATCCCATAAAAACTGTTTAAAGCCCGGGATTGCAGCATCCCGCGTTTTTTTCACGGCGATCCTGTACATAATACATGCTGGGGAGGTGAGCTATGAACAGCTTTTTTGTCTTTGAGCCGACCGGCGGCACCACTTTATTTTCGCCTCTGCACCTGATGTGGCTTTGGAACACTCTGTTTCTCTGTATCTGGAGCGGATATATGGCCCGCAGAGGGCATTGCGCCGCCAGAGCCGCCGCGCTGCTTCTCCTTCTGGCCGAATTTTTCCGGGTACTTACTCTGTTTATATGCGGCCGTCTGGATACGGGCTTTCTGCCCTTTCATCTTTGCGGTGCCGCAGTCTATGTCTGCCTCTTTCACGAAGCGCAGTGTGGACAGCTGGCCGGTGAGCTCATCTATTCTACGCTGGCCCCCGGCGCCCTCACAGCTCTGTTGTTCCCGGACTGGCTCCACTATCCTGCCGGCAGCTTTTTGTTTCTGAGCTCCTTCGGTATCCACATGCTCATCTGTGCCTACTCTGCGGCTATGCTCTGCAGCGGCCTATTTCATCCGTCTCCGCAGCGGCTGCCCCTTTGCAGCTTCATTCTGTCGCTCTATGGGCTGGCCGTATACGGCATGGATCGTCTTCTCCGGGTGAACTATCTCTTTCTGCTCTTTCCGGCCGCGGATTCGCCTCTGGAGTGGGCTGCCGCCGTTCTGCCCTGGCACGGACTGCTGTATTTTCCCGCACTGGCCCTTGTCTGGGGCGCACTCTATTCCCACCCTGTTCTCCGCCTTATACAAAAAGGCGTGCCGGATCCGGCACGCCTGAGATAAGCTCTTTGGCTGAGCGCTATACTGCATATTTACTTTTCAGCCGCCGGACTACAGGAAAGATCCAGCCGCCCACCGCATTGCCTGCCGTCATGACCAAAAGATACAGAAAGGCCTTACCGCTCCATGCGGCCGCCACGGAAAAATAGTACATGTTCGCCACGCAGTGCTCAAATCCGCACAGGATAAAAACCGGCACGCCCAGGAACAATGCCGCATATTTTCCGATCTCATGCCGGTTGCTGTTAAAGTTCTCTACAGCGATATAAATCAGGATATTGCAGAACACCGACAGGATAAAAATACTGAGCACACTGTCGTTCAGCTTGACTGTGCAGAGCTGTCCGGCTTTTTCCGCCAGTCCGGGTCCTATACGGGTCAGGCGCAGAAGCATCCCCGTCATCCAGGCTCCCAGCAGATTTCCCAGCCAGATGATCGGTACGCTGATGCAGAACTCCCTGTCCTTTTCAAAGATATAGCATACCTTTCCCGTATATAGATTCTGCCCCAGAGTGACGATAATGAACAGTCCGACTGTAAAAAATACCGCGCCGGCAACCCGATTCTCTATTGAAAGGAATGCCGTACCGCCTATGGAGATTGCTATGCCGGCCTGAACCGCATGTATAAATGTGAAAATCCTGCCCATTCTTTTTGCCCTCCCGTTTTTATAGTTAAAATTTTAACATGAATTCTTTTTTGTGTCAATTGCTTTTTAAACTGAGCAATAAAAAATATCTCTATATTCCCGCAGGAGGCCGATAAGGACACGATCCCCTCAGTCAGCTGCGCTGACAGCTCCCCTTGAGCCCAAGGGGAGCCTTGCTAAGGAGTGAAATCT
>CAKTGW010000003.1 GCA_934561725.1 uncultured Oscillospiraceae bacterium | reverse complement strand
GTGCAGGAGCGCTCTCCCAACAGCCGCGTGGCTATTGTGTCCTATGGCCCGAAGTACTATTCTACTGTGGATACAGGTAACGGCAGCTACAGCGATGCGTTGCGCCCCATTACCAAAAACAATGCAGTCAATTCCGATCTGACCAAGGTAATCGCTGGCTTGAGCAACAGAACTTACGGAGGCACCTACTCCGATGAGGGACTGGAGAAGGCCGCAAGAATTTTGCAGGCCGTGCCCAGCAGGGATCCTAACTATGGCAACGCCCGCGTTGTGATCCTGTTTACCGACGGCGTTCCCGGCACGGGACGCTGGTGGGATCCAGATAGTCAAGTAGTAGCCCAGCAGTCCATCCATTGGGGCATGGTTCTGAAGGCGCCCAAGGGTGAAAATGTAACCTTGGACTTTGAACAGAGCTTTTACGGTTACAAGTCGAATTCCGCTATTTTTAGAGGGGCGATGACCGGCTGCGGCGCCACGGTCTACTGTGTGGGCCTGGATCTGCCGAAGTATGATGGCGCAGGGTCTAAAGGCTCCATGATCAACGAATATCTGTACCGCGTGTCCAGCCACCGGCCGGACGGTTCTCATGTGGGTGATCAAATTCTGAATAACTGGGAAAAAGGCTGGGATTGGTATAAAAAGTATCCCGATAATCTCACCCGCAACCGCAAGGAAGGCAGCTATTATGCCGAGGGTAACACCAGCGCGCTGAACGGTATTTTCACGACTATTGCCCAGCAGACCGGCGAGACCATCGAGAACACCACGATCCGCGACTACATTACCCCCGGCTTTGACCTCTGCGATGAGAACGGAAACATTTATTCCGTTGGCGATGAGATCCGGAGCGGCAGCCACAAGGGTACTGTAAAGCGGGATAACTATGGCGTCTATGTGGAGTGGGAAAAGGTGGATCTGAATCCCGGCGACGCCAACAATGCCGGAAAGAAGAGCTTCAGCGAGAAGATCTATCTGAAGCCCAAGGCCGGTTTCTGGGGCGGCAATCAGGTGCCTACCAATATCACCGGCGTCTCCGGCGTATATGACGCCAACGGAAACAATATCGGCAGCTTCCCCACACCGGAGCCTGTAGATGTCCCTGTGAAGAAGCCCGTTGTGCAGCCGACCACCAGCAACATTTATTTCGACGGCTCTGTCCCCGGCATCGATGATCTCTATGAGCTTGACCGCCCCACCGAGGCCTGGCAGAAGGCATATGTGGTCATTGCGGCCACTGACAGTGTGAAGATCAGCAATACCGCTGACGGCAGCTATAATGTGACCGTAACGGTAAAGCCCAGACTGGAGGGCAGTTACGGCCCGCAGGCTGAGACTGTTACCTCCACAGTCAATGTATTCCAGCCCTACGCACAGTTTGCGGACAGCACGATCTATCTGGGCAATGCAGCGGATTTCGCGGTCAATGCCCCGGAGAACGTCACCTGGAAGCACGGTGATACGGTCTCTGACGATGTGGACATGATCGGCAGCGCGCCTGCTGTGGAGTACAGCTATAATGTTGAAGCAGACGCTTTTGACGACTGCACGGAGGTAACACCCAAGGTGCAGGTCGGCGACACGGCTTGCGGCGGTGCAAATGTCTTTACCGTCCATGTGCTGAAGCCTGCAGTGTCCGTGACGCTCAGCGACACGACCGCCTATTATGGCGACAGCTACAGTCCTGCCGGCGGCAGCTCTGCTGTGGATTGGCGGGATGCGGCACATACCGTTGTTCCCGAAGCCCGCGGAGATAAGCCCTATGCCAGCACAGAGCTGAAGTATTACAGCGACGTAGCCGGAGCAGATGAGCTGACCGGAATGGTCATGCCCGATCAGGATGTGAACGTCTATGTCCGAGCCTTCCACGACGGAAAGCCTCTGACTGTTGAGCAGTTCACTACCAGATGTGCTGTGGATGGAAAGACCTGCACGGAGCACCATGAGGGATACTTCACTGTGCATCCCCTTACTTGCAGTTTGGTGATCAACAAAACAGCGGATAAGCTGTTCGGCGAGAAGGACAGCTTTGTGTTCACCGTCACCGGCGACAACGGATCTTATCCCGTTCGCGTGCAGGCTGTGATCACCGGCGAAGGCAGCACGACCGTGGTGGGTCTGCCTGTGGGCAGCTACACCGTGAACGAGGAAGACGGCTGGAGCTGGCGTTATACCGCCGAAAACGACGGGAATGTCACTCTGTCTGCCGGAAATGCCGACGGTGCAGTGACTATTGAGAATACGCTTACCCATCATCGGTGGCTTTCCGGCAGCTCTGTTGCCGTGAATACCTGGAACGGGTACCATGGCATTGTCTGTTCGGACGCAGCGCCTGCCTATAAGAAGAAAGGAGCGTGATGAGTCATGAAAAAGAAATCCATCGTTCTTGTTGCGCTCATCCTTATTTTCACCATGAGTGCCGGCGGCTCTCTGGCCTGGCTGGTTTCTCACGGCGGCGCCGTGACCAACTCCTTCACCCATGCCTATGTGGCAACGGAGATCGACGAGACGCTCAACATGACCTCAAAAACAAAGGTCCGAGTTAAGAATACCGGCGATATTGACGCTTATATCCGCGCTACGTATGTGGTGAACTGGGTCAATGCGGAGGGCCAGATCAACGCATCGGCACCGGTGGCCGGCAAGGACTATACGGTTACTCTGAACAAAGAGGATTGGGAGCAGGGGGCTGACGGCTACTGGTACTGCAAGACCCGCGTGGGAGCAGGGGACTACACGCCGGAACTGATCAAGAGCATTTCTCCTGCCGATACAACACCGCCTGCCGGCTGCACGTTTCAGGTGACGATCCTGGCAGACGGGATCCAGGCCGACGGCCGTACCCTCTCCGGCACCAAGGCAGCAGTGGACGTATGGCATTATGACGGATTTATCGATTGAGGAGGTGACATGTCATGAAAAAGTCTAAACTCACCAAGCTCTTGGCTCTTGTGCTGGTGCTGGCGGTGGCAGTTGGCGTTGTGGCAGTCACCGCCATGGCCGATGAACCCGCTACCGTGACCTATGACCACGCGCAAAAGCAGTTTATTTTCGATCCGGATCTGGCTTATACCGATGCGGACGGCCACAAATATCCGGATCTGTTCACAGCCATGAAGGAGCTCATGCCCGGCGATACGGTGACGCAGACCATCACTGTGAAGGCCACCGGACTCAGCGGCAAGAGCTATGTGGAGATCCGCCTGCGCACCGAGCCCATGCATGAGACCGACCTCTCTGAGACGGCCGGCAGCGGCGACGGTATTACTGCCCAGGAGGCGGAGAACTACCGTCTTCTGGCCGAAAAGCTGAATCTGACTGTTACGCGCGGCTCCGGAGCAGACGCCGAGGAGCTGGATGCAGCCACATTGGCTGACGGCGGCGTGACGCTGGCCAAGCTGACCAACAACAAGACCGTGGAGCTGAATGTCACACTCACTGTTCCTGCCGAGGTGGGCAATGAGCTGGCCGGCATGCGCGGCGTGATCGGCTGGGTCTTTACCGCTGAGTATTTCAAGCGCGGCGGCGGAGGCAATACCGAGATCATTGATGATCTTACCCCTGCGGGGCCGACCCTCACCACAGATCACTTTGCCTATGTGATCGGCCGTGATGACGGGCTTGTCCATCCCGAGGAGCAGATCACCCGTGCCGAGATGGCCACGATCATCTATCGTATGCTGACGGATGAGTCCCGTGCGGAGTGCTGGAGCCAGACCAACGACTATGATGACGTGTTCTCCACCAGCTGGTACAACAATGCCATTTCCACCATGACCAGAGCGCAGGTGCTCACCGGCTATCCGGACGGCAGCTTTAAGCCCAACGGCAGCATCACCCGCGCGGAATTTGCGGCCATGCTCAGCCGGTTCTTTGAGACCCAGTACAGCGGTGCCGATTTCTTCAGCGACACCAAGGGACACTGGGCGGAGGACCTGATCAATCAGGCGGCACAGAATGGCCTGATCCAGGGCTATCCGGACGGGACCTATCGTCCGAACAACTATATTACCCGAGCAGAGGCCGTGACCGGCATCAACCGCATTCTGGGCCGTGCTCCGGAAAAGGATCATCTGCTGGAGAATATGGTCACGTGGCCGGACAACATGGATACTGCCAAGTGGTACTATGCAGGGATCCAGGAGGCGACCAACTCTCATGATTTTGAGCTGGGTGCCGGTAATATTGAGCAGTGGACTGCGCTTTTGCAGGTGCGCGACTGGACCGCTCTGGAGCAGGAGTGGTCAGAGGCCAACTCCGGTGCCGTGAGCAGCGAGGTCGTCTCCTCCGCACAGAGCGGCAGCTTCGGCAAATAATGCTTTTACCAATGCCCGCAGAGAGATCTGCGGGCATTTTTTTGCGGCAAATTTCTCCTTGACGATTGTGATATGATGGGACAAAGGAGGCATGTGATTATGGAGTTGCTGGAGGCAATGGCACGGCGGCACAGCGTGCGCGCATATACCGGAGTTCCGCTGAGTGCGGCGCATCAGGCAGAGCTGCGGGCCTGTATGGAGCAGTGCAACCGTGACGGCGGCATGCATATACAGCTTGCTGCCGGTGAACCACAGGCTTTTTCGTCTGCTTTAGCTCGGCTGATGGGCTTCTCCGGCGTGCAGGACTATATGGTCCTGGCCGGCCCGGAGAGCGTGGCCTTAGGCGAGAAATGCGGGTATTATGGCGAAAAGCTGGTCCTGCGCGCCCAGCAGCTTGGCCTGAACACCTGCTGGGCGGGAATGAGTTATGCCCGCGTGCCCGGTGCCGCGGAGATCCGACCGGGCGAGCGCCTGGCGCTGGTGATCGCGGTGGGCTATGGAAGGGATCAGGGAAGGGCCCATCACTCCAAGGCCAGAGAGAGCGTGATGCGTACCTATGGGCGTGTGCCGGAATGGTTTATCCGCGGCGTGGATGCGGCGCTTCTGGCGCCGACGGCCAGGAACCGGCAGAAATTCCGGTTTACTCTGGAAGGCAAAGCACTGGTGCGGGCCGAGGCGGGAAAGGGGCTACTGGGCCGTGTGGATCTGGGCATTGTAAAATATCATTTTGAATTGGGGGCCGGCGTAAATCATTTCCGCTGGGCTGAATGAAAAAAACGGGCTGTTGAAAAACAGCCCGTTTTTTCATAGTTTGATATTTTGGAGATAAAATAGTAAAAGACTCTTGACAAATACCCTGCGGGGGTATATAATAAAGATACCCGGAGGGGGTATAATCAGGAAGAGGTGGATTATGGAAAAAGAGTGCTGTTGTCATAAAACGACCGAACGGTCGGCAGAGGAATATAAGAAACTGATCAACCGGCTCAGCCGCATTGAAGGACAGATCCGGGGTATTCGGGGTATGGTGGAAAAGAACGCCTATTGTCCGGATATTCTGGTCCAGTCTGCGGCGGTAACGGCGGCGATGAATGCCTTTAACCGGGAGCTGTTGGCCAATCATATCCGCAACTGTGTGGTTCGGGATCTGCATGAGGGCAAGGATGAAGTCATTGACGAGCTGGTCGTTACCATGCAGAAGCTGATGAAATGACGCGCGTTTCGCCGCGGGTGCGGCAGGCAAGGAGGAAACAATGGAACAATATAATGTGACCGGGATGAGCTGTGCGGCCTGCTCTGCCCGCGTAGAAAAGGCCGTGAGCAAGGTGCCGGGGGTAACGGCCTGTTCGGTGAGCCTGCTGACCAACTCCATGGGTGTGGAGGGGACGGCAGATGCGGCCAGCATTATCGCCGCGGTGGAAAACGCCGGCTATGGCGCCAGCCTGAAGAGCAAAGCGGCAGGAAATACAGGCGCGGCAGCCGCACCACAGGAGGATGCTCTGGCTGACCGGGAGACGCCGGTGCTGAAGCGGCGGCTGATCTGGTCCGTGGGATTCCTGCTGGTGCTCATGTATTTTTCCATGGGACACATGATGTGGGGATGGCCGCTGCCGGCGTGGTTTGACGGCAACCATATTGCAATGGGATTGATCCAACTGCTGCTGACGGTTGCGGTCATGGTCATCAACCAGAAGTTCTTTGTCAGCGGCTTCAAGGGACTGATCCACCGGGCACCGAATATGGATACGCTGGTGGCGCTGGGCAGCAGTGCGGCCTTTGTGTACAGCACCTATGCGCTTTTTGCCATGACGGATGCGCAGCTCCGGGGCGATGGCGCGGCGGTCATGTCGCTGATGCATGAATTTTATTTTGAATCGGCGGCAATGATCCTGGCTCTGATCACTGTGGGCAAAATGCTGGAGGCCCGCAGTAAGGGGCGCACAACAGATGCGCTGAAGGGTCTGATGAAGCTTGCACCGAAAACGGCTACGCTTTTGCGGGACGGCGCAGAGGTCGCCGTAAATATAGAGCAGGTGAAAAAGGGCGATGTTTTTGTCGTCCGCCCCGGCGAGAACATCCCGGTGGACGGCGTTGTGCTGTCCGGCAGCAGTGCGGTAAATGAGTCGGCCCTGACCGGAGAGAGCATTCCGGTGGATAAGGCTCCGGGAGACAGTGTTTCGGCGGCCACGCTGAATCAGTCCGGTTATATCCAGTGTGAGGCCACGCGGGTGGGCGAGGACACCACCCTGTCGCAGATCATTCAGATGGTCTCCGATGCGGCGGCGACCAAGGCGCCGATCGCCAAGGTAGCCGACCGGGTCTCCGGCGTGTTTGTGCCGGCCGTTATTACGATCGCGGTGATCACGACCGCAGTCTGGCTGATCCTGGGACACTCGCTGGGCTTTGCACTGGCGCGCGGCATTTCGGTTCTGGTCATCAGCTGTCCCTGTGCCCTGGGCCTGGCCACGCCGGTGGCCATTATGGTCGGCAACGGAATGGGCGCCAAGAACGGTATCCTGTTCAAGACGGCTGCCGCGTTGGAAGAGGCGGGAAAGATCAGCACTGTCGCGTTGGATAAGACAGGTACGATCACCTGCGGCGAGCCCAGAGTGACCGATGTACTGCCCGCGGACGGCGTAACGGAGCAGGAGCTGCTGCGCATGGCGGCATCGCTGGAGCAGAAGAGTGAACATCCTCTGGCCCGGGCTGTACGCAACCGGGCGGAGGAGCTGGCCCTCACAGCGGAAGAGGTAGAGGATTTCCGTATTCTGCCGGGCAATGGGCTGACGGCCTCGCTGAACGGGGACAAGCTCAGCGGCGGAAACCTGAGCTTTATCAGCACGGCGGCTGATGTGCCGCCGGAGCTTCAGACAAAGATACAGACCCTGGCCGAGGCAGGCAAGACACCGCTGTTCTTTGCGCGGAACGGCCGCCTGATGGGTGTGATCGCCGTAGCCGACGTGATGAAGGAGGATTCGCCTCAGGCGATCCGTGAGCTGCGGAATATGGGCATACGGGTCGTTATGCTCACCGGTGACAATGAACGTACGGCGCGGGCCATTGGCCGTCAGGCCGGCGTGGATGAGGTGATCGCCGGCGTGCGGCCCGATGGCAAGGAGAGCGTGATCCGCCGCCTGAAATCGCAGGGACGTGTGGCCATGGTGGGCGACGGGATCAATGATGCCCCAGCCCTGACCCGGGCGGATATCGGTATTGCCATCGGCGCGGGAACCGATGTGGCTATTGATGCGGCTGACGTGGTGCTCATGCACAGCAAGCTCACAGATGTTTCCGCCGCAATCCGGCTCAGCCGGGCGACGCTGCGCAATATCCATCAGAACCTGTTCTGGGCATTTTTCTACAACAGCATTGGCATCCCGCTGGCGGCCGGCGTGTTTATCCCTCTTGGTCTGACGCTGAACCCCATGTTCGGTGCTGCGGCTATGAGCCTCTCAAGCTTCTGTGTTGTGACCAATGCGCTGCGGCTGAATCTGCTGCGCATTCACGATGCCGGACATGATAAAAAGATTCATACAAAGGAGCAGAAAACAATGGTTAAGACGATGAAAATTGAAGGAATGATGTGCGGACACTGCGAGGCCAGAGTGAAAAAAGCTCTGGAGGCGCTGCCCCAGGTGGCCTCCGCAGAGGTCAGCCACAGCGCGGGAACGGCAGTTGTTACCCTGAGCGCAGAGGTGTCTGCGGAGACACTGAAGCAGGCTGTGGAGGCACAGGATTACAAGGTCATTTCAGTGGAATAACGGAAATCACGGCGCTCTCTGCCTGTCAGACGGAGAGCGCTTTCTGTTATATGCGGGGGCTCTGTGCCTTGCGTTTTGCGGAATTGTGCGATAGAATGGCAACATATGGAGTATTGATCAAGTTTCTTGCCGGAAAGAAGGAAGTAAAATGTGGGTTGGCGTTGTCCTTTTAGGGCTTCTTGCGCTGGGACTTATAGGGATCGCCTGCAACTCCGTTTTGCTGATGCTGTCCGGCGGAGGGGCGTTTGCCGTATTTCTTGCAGTTCTTGTGGTGCGCAGGAGAGGCAATAAGGGGACAAAAAGAAAAAAGCAGAATGCTTATGCGGTGAGACACCCGCACCCGGAGGCGGAAGGCTTTTATCGGGCATGTCGGGCTGCAGGATTGGAGCTGGAGACTCAGATGTCGGCCGAGGCGGCTGCGCAGGCCAGAGCAATTGCAGAACAGAATCAATGGATGATCCCGAAAGACCGGATCCTGGCGGCTTATTGTACCGGAAAAACAGATGCACGCCGGGCCGCAGAGCAGGACCGGCTGGAGGAGAAATATACAAATGCCAAGCGGCTGGAGAAGCTGCTGCCTTTTCATGGCCGCAACAAGACCATAAAAGTGACACAGGATATGCTGGATTATTATTCTGCCCGGCTGGAAAAGCTGCTGTCGGGCAAAAACAGCCAGACAGAGCAGGAGAAAAACTGGGCGCTCGTGGGCGGACTTGCAGGCCCGTCTGCGGAGCTGCAAAGGCAGAATGGGGAGAGACATACAAAGCATACACAGCTGATGCATGAAAAACAGCTCTGGCGCGATGCTGCGGAGCGCGTAAAAAGCCTGCTGGTGGATGACTCGGAGCCGGAAAAGCTGTTTGACAGGCTTTCTTTTCCCAGAAAAGAAGTTCATGTGATCGATAACGGCGCTGTTCTGGTGGAGGCCTCGGTGATCAGCCCGGAGGTCAGGATCTATGATCAGGTGAGGGCGCGGATCGATGGGACGATCACGGCCGTTGTGACCCAGAATGGCAGGCCGGTGGGCGAGGCGCCTATGATCCTTCCATGCAATATCAATAACGTCAGTACCCGCTATAAGCTGACCGGTGCGTGCAGCGGGACAGCAGATCCGGACAGACCCTGCGAGGTGTATTTCAAATGCCGCGATTTGTGGGCGATCCAATGCTGAACCCAGGGGAATGCACAGGAATTTTTCCCGGAGCCCTTGCAATACAGATGCAAAATACGTATAATAGTTAAGATATTCTGTAAATTTGACCGATTTGAGGGATTTTACATGCAACGTACAAAAATTGCACAGCTGTATGCTGATGCAGAAAAATTTTCCGGGGCGGAGCTCACCGTGTGCGGCTGGGTGCGGACCGTCCGGGATATGAAGAATTTTGGCTTTGTCGAGCTCAACGACGGATCTGCATTTAAAGGCCTGCAGGTAGTCTTTGAGCGGGAAAAGCTGGGTAATTACGATGAGATCGCCAAGCTCAACGTAGGTGCGGCGCTGATCGCGCACGGACAGCTTGTGCTCACACCCGGCGCAAAGCAGCCCTTTGAACTGAAGGCCTCTGAGATTGCCGTGGAAGGCACGTCTACACCGGACTATCCTCTGCAGAAAAAGCGGCACAGCGTGGAGTTCCTGCGCTCTATTGCCCATCTGCGGGCGCGAACCAATCTGTTTTCTGCGGTATTCCGGGTGCGCAGCGTAGCTGCGCAGGCCGTGCATGAATTTTTCCAGGGACGGGGCTTTGTCTATGTCCACACGCCCATCATCACCGGCAGCGACTGTGAGGGCGCCGGCGAAATGTTCCGGGTGACCACGATCGATCCGGCAAATCCTCCCCGCAAGGAGGACGGCACAGTGGATTATAGTCAGGACTTTTTCGGAAAGCCTACGAATCTGACTGTTTCCGGACAGCTGAATGCAGAAAACTTTGCCATGGCGTTTGGCGATGTCTATACCTTCGGCCCCACCTTCAGAGCAGAGAATTCCAATACGGCCCGTCACGCCGCGGAGTTCTGGATGATCGAGCCGGAGATGGCCTTTACCGATCTGGATGACGATCTGGAGTGCATGGAGAGCATGGTCAAGTATATCATCAACACCGTGCTGGAGCGCTGCCCCCAGGAAATGGAATTCTTTAATGCCTTTGTGGACAAGGGACTGCTGGAGCGGCTGCACAACGTGGTCTCCAACGATTTCGGCCGGATCACCTATACCGAAGCGGTCGAGCTGCTGAAAAAGTCCGGCCAGAGCTTTGATTACCCTGTGGAGTGGGGCATGGATCTGCAGACGGAGCACGAGCGTTTCCTCACCGAGCAGATCTTCAAGAAGCCGCTGTTCGTTACGGATTATCCGAAGGAGATCAAGGCTTTCTATATGCGCATGAACGATGACGGCAAGACCGTGGCTGCGGCAGACTGCCTGGTTCCTGGTATTGGCGAGATCATCGGCGGCTCTCAGCGCGAAGAGCGTCTGGATCTGCTGACCGCGCGTATGGCAGAGCTGGGACTGCGCGAAGAGGATTACTGGTGGTATTTGGATCTGCGGCGTTATGGCAGCTGCCGCCACGCAGGCTTTGGACTGGGCTTTGAGCGCATGGTCATGTATCTTACCGGAGTAAACAATATCCGCGATGTTGAGCTGCATCCCCGTACAGTGGGCAACGCAGATTTCTAAAAACAAGCAGCGCCGCCTGTCCTTTGGCGGCGCTGCTGCATTATTGACAAAAAAACAAGGCCGCTTCACCTGAAGCGGCCTTGCACGATTTATTTATGACTCGCGTTTTTATATAAGGGGGAAATCCGATAATTTATGCTGCCTGTGGTTTTATATGTAAAATAAAAGTTTAAAGGGCAGATATGCCCGGCAGTATTTTCTGATCCAGAACCTTAAATCCTCGCTCCGGAGGAACGCGCGTATTTCAAATTCGGTTGGCATCACAGTGCCTTGCAACCCTGCGTGCCTGCTTATGCGCAGTACACTGGACTCACATCCTTTCAATAAATTGTGTACTATACACTGGAAAATCGACTTTTATATTTCTTATTTTGTCTCTTTTCACCTATAATATAACAGGCACAGCGGGAAATGTCAACTGGCGGAATGCCAAATCAATTTCTCTTTATTTTGTGGATTTTGAAGAGAAAACAGACAGGTCAAAAATATACCGTACAAAACACCCTGAAAGAGAACATTTTTCTTGCTATTTCAATGCTTTGCGGTTATAATAAATTTTTGTGATAAATGGATTTCACTGCATTTTTTGTACCGCAGGACCGGGCGGAATGGCCGGAAGGGCGGTGTTGTCATACAGAGAGGAAGATTGCATATGACCAACGATAAGCTCAGAAATATTGCTATTATTGCTCACGTTGACCACGGAAAGACCACGTTGGTTGACGAGATGCTCAAGCAGGGCGGCGTATACCGTGAAAATCAGGAGGTCGTGGACCGCGTGATGGACTCCAACGATCTGGAGCGGGAGCGCGGTATTACGATCCTGGCCAAAAATACGGCTGTACGCTACGGCGATGTGAAGATCAATATTGTGGATACCCCGGGTCACGCGGATTTCGGCGGCGAGGTGGAGCGTATCCTGAAAATGGTCAACGGCGTTATTCTGCTGGTGGATGCCGCCGAAGGCCCCATGCCGCAGACCCGCTTTGTGCTCAGCAAGGCTCTGGAGCTGGGACACCGCGTTATTGTTGCCATCAATAAGATCGACCGGCCCGACCAGCGTATCCACGAGGTCGTGGACGAGTGCCTTGAGCTGCTGATGGATCTGGACGCAACAGACGAGCAGCTGGACAGCCCCATGCTCTTCTGCTCCGGACGCGACGGCACAGCCAGCTATTCCCCCGATGTACCTGGTACAGATCTTGAGCCCCTGTTCAAGACGATCCTGGAATATATTCCCGGCCCGGAGTGCGATGAGGAAGCGCCCTTCCAGATGTTGGTCAGCTCCATTGACTACAATGAATTTGTCGGCCGTATTGCCATCGGCCGTATAGAGCGCGGCGTGATCCGCCAGAATCAGGAGATCGCCGTCTGCAACTATCACAATCCGGATGCCCCGGCAAAAAAGGCCAAGGCAGTGAGCCTGTATCAGTTTGAGGGATTGGCCCGCGTGCCGGTCACTGAGGCCGGCGCCGGCAATATCATTGCCATGAGCGGTATCGGGGATGTGACCATCGGAGATACGATCTGTGCACCTGAGGCGGTAGAGCCTATCGAGTTTGTAAAAATTTCCGCTCCCACGCTGGAAATGACCTTCTCCGTAAACGACAGCCCCTTTGCCGGCCGGGAGGGCAAGTTTGTCACCAGCCGTCAGCTTCGCGAGCGTCTGTTCCGCGAGACATTGAAGGATGTATCTCTCCGCGTGACTGAGGTAGAGAACTCCACGGACTCCTTCAATGTGGCCGGGCGCGGTGAGATGAGCCTGTCCATCCTGATCGAGACCATGCGCCGCGAAGGCTATGAGTTCCAGGTATCTCCTCCCCGTGTGCTGTATCAGGAGATCGACGGCAAAAAGTGTGAGCCCATTGAGCGGGTGGTCGTGGACGTGCCTCAGGACTATATGGGCGCGGTCATGGAGAAGCTGGGTTCCCGTAAGGGCGAATTCCTCACGATGACGCCTGTGGGCAACCGGATGAAGCTGGAGTTCCTTGTGCCTTCCCGCGGCCTGTTTGGTTATCGCAATGAATTTTTGACAGATACCAAGGGCGAAGGCATTCTGGCCAGCGTTTTTGAAAAGTATGCGCCTTATAAGGGCGAGGTGACACGCCGCGGTACGGGCTCTCTGGTGGCCTTTGAGTCCGGCGAGAGCGTGACCTATGGCCTGTTTAACGCGCAGGAGCGCGGTGCCCTGTTTATCGGCCCCGGTGTGCCGGTCTACGGCGGCATGGTCGTGGGTGTTTCTCCCAAGGCGGAGGATATCTCTGTAAACGTCTGCAAGAAAAAACAGCTGACCAATATGCGCGCTTCCGGCTCTGATGATGCCCTGCGGCTGGTGCCGCCCCGGAATCTGAGCCTTGAGCAGTGTCTGGAGTTCCTGGCCGACGATGAGCTTCTGGAGGTCACCCCCAAAAATCTGCGTCTGCGCAAGAGCATTCTGGATCACAGCC
>CAKTGW010000002.1 GCA_934561725.1 uncultured Oscillospiraceae bacterium | reverse complement strand
GCAGGGCTTCAGCTTTGACAAGTGGCAGATCGTAGGGCACTGGCCCGTGGTGCTCTACAGGGAGGACGTTACAGATGCCAACCCCATTATTCTGCGGGACAGGAAAATTATCAGTAATGACGGCGGCTGTGTCCTGAAGGATGATGGCCAGCTGAATTGCCTGATCATTCCGGAGAACGGCAGCGAAGCCTTTGACTGGGTCTATTATGATCCGTTTCCCGTGGCTGTGGCGCTGGATGAACAGACGGCCAGCCAGAGCTCCTATTATATCCGCTGGGGAGATAATCAGGTGCAGGTGCTGGAAAAGGGAGAGGAATTTTCCCGCTGCCGGCATTTGCGCACGGGCTATGAGATGGATGTGCTCACCAGTTTCCTGCGCAGAGAGGGCTCGGAGGTAACGGTCAATGACTGTACCGATTATCGTCTGCCTGTAAAACCGGGAGACCGGCTCTCCGTTGTGCGGGAGACCAGCCGGGGCTATCTGTGTAAAAAGAACGGCGTGAGCGGTTGGTATACCGGGCGGCTGAGTGCACCCGTGAAAATAAACAGTGCAAAGGAATAGAACGAATGGATAAATGGGATTTTCTTCCTGTTTCAAAAGAGGATATGGTGGAGCGGGGCTGGTACTGGTATGACTTCCTGGTCGTTACCGGCGACGCCTATGTGGATCACCCCAGTTTCGGCACGGCGGTGATCTCCCGGGTGCTGGAGCATGAGGGCTTCAGGGTAGCGGTTCTGGCGCAGCCGGACTGGCATGACTGCGCGGCCTTTACCGCCATGGGTCGCCCGCGCCTGGGTGTGCTCATCGGCGCCGGCAATCTGGACAGCATGGTGGCCAAATATACGGCGGCCAAAAAGCCGCGGAGCGAGGACTTCTATTCGCCGGGGAAAAAGGCCGGACTGCGGCCTGACCGGGCCACGATCGTCTATGCCAACCGTGCGCGCGAGGCTTTTGGCAGTGAGATGCCTGTGGTGATCGGCTCTCTTGAGGCATCTCTTCGGCGCTTTGCTCACTATGACTACTGGGACGACCGGGTGCGCCGCAGCGTACTCTCGGATTCCGGCGCGGATATGCTGGTGTACGGTATGGGCGAGTATGCCACGCGGGAGATCGCCCGGCGGCTGAAGAAAAAAGAAAAGATCAGCGAGATGCGGGACATCCGGGGTACGGCATATTTTGCCTCATCGCCCGAAGCGTGTACCTTTCCGGAGCCCATTATGCTGCCCAGCTATGAGCAGGTCTCTGAGGAAAAGCGCTTTTATGCCGATGCGACCCGTATTGAGTATGAGGAGCACGATCCGATCAGAGGACATGCGCTCATTCAGCCGGAGGGAAAACGGTATCTGATCGTAAATCCTCCGGCTATGCCGCTGAATACCGAGGAGCTGGATGCAGTAGCGGCGCTTCCCTATACCCGGGAGCCTCATCCCATGTATGACGCACTGGGTGGTGTTCCGGCCATAGAAGAGGTGCGCTTTTCCGTTATTCACAACCGGGGCTGTTTCGGTGCATGCAACTTCTGTGCACTGGCTTTTCATCAGGGGCGGATCGTCACCTCTCGCAGCCATGACAGCGTCTGTGCAGAGGTGGAGAAGATGACCCATCATCCTCTGTGGAAGGGATATGTCTCGGATGTAGGCGGGCCTACGGCCAATTTCCGTCGGCCGGCCTGCAAAAATCAGATGAAAAACGGACTCTGCCGCGGACGCAAATGTCTGGCGCCGGAGCCGTGCAAAAATATCGATGCCGACCACAGTGACTATCTGCGGCTTCTGCGCCGGCTGCGCTCTATTCCCGGCGTGAAGCGGGTGTTTGTACGCAGCGGTATCCGCTTTGACTATATGCTCTGTGATAAGAGCGGCGACTTCTTTTCCGAGCTGGTGCGCTACCACATTTCAGGACAGCTGAAGGTGGCCCCGGAGCATTGTATCGACTCTGTTCTGGACTATATGGGCAAGCCCCATGTTGAGACCTATGAAAAGTTTATTGACCGCTACAGACGCTTGAACCAGCGCTATGAAAAGGAACAGTATGTGGTGCCCTATCTGATGAGCTCTCATCCGGGCAGCCGCCTGACCGATGCGATCGCACTGGCTGAGTATCTGAATCGGACAGGCCGCCAGCCGGAGCAGGTGCAGGATTTTTATCCCACGCCCGGCACGATCAGCACCTGCATGTACTATACGGAGATCGACCCGTTTACCATGAAGGCGGTGTATGTGCCCAAAACGCCCCGGGAAAAGGCCATGCAGCGGGCGCTGCTGCAGTGGCGGCGTCCGGAAAACCGCCGCCTGATCATGCAGGCTCTGCATGAGGCACACCGGGAGGATCTGGTCGGCTTCGGAAAGCACTGCCTGCTGCGTCCGGAGCGCAGCTTTCGTCCTGAGCGGGAGAAGGCGCCGGAGAAAAAGGCATCGGAGCCGGAGAAGACCAAAAAACGGGGCAAGGGCTGGGCCAAGCCCAAGGCAAAGCCGCAGAAGGGAAGGGGAAAGCGATGACGGAGCTTTGGCATAAGCTGCCCTATATTTATGTGGCGGTGCTGACTCTGGCCGCCTTTCTGGCTATGGGCTGGGATAAGCTCTGTGCCAGGCGGGATGCCTGGCGGATAAGTGAAAAGATGCTGTTTCTGCTGGCAATTCTGGGCGGGAGCATCGGCTCTATTGCAGGTATGTATGCGTTTCATCACAAGACCCGGCACTGGTATTTCAAGTGGGGGATGCCGGCAATTCTTCTGCTCCAGATCGCAGGCGCTGCGGCGTGGCTCTGGATGCGTACCGGCGGCCAATGAGTCCGGAGATAAAAAAGCGCGGACCGCAAAAGCGATCCGCAAAAAACAGGGTTGTGGGATAAAGATATGAGCTGGGTCTCTGCCGGTCCTGACTGGCTTGGGCTTTGACCAATTGGATAAGCTGTGCTTAAATAATACTGCGCTGCCGCTTTTTTGTAAAGAGCGAAGGAACACTAGTTTTGTCGAAAGGATATAACTTTTATGAGAGAGATCAGCTGCGAACAGATCACCAATGCAATAGAGGGACTGTGCATGAAGGCCTGCACCATGCTCCCGCCGGAAACGGCAATGCTCATTGACTGCGCGGTGGACACGGAAGAGTCTCCCACAGCCCGGGGCGTGCTTCAGGATCTTTGTGAGAATTTTACCTATGCGGGGTTGAATGAGCTGCCTATCTGCCAGGATACGGGCATGGCCGTGATCTTTGCCGAGATCGGGCAGGAGGTACATATTACCGGAGGCCTGTTTGCCGATGCGGTAAACGAGGGCGTGCGCCGGGGCTATGTGCTCCTGCGCAAGAGTGTGGTGCGCGATCCGCTGCGCCGGGTGAATACCGGGGACAACACGCCGGCCGTGATCCATACAGAGCTGGTGGCCGGGGACAAGCTCCGCCTGACGCTGGCCCCCAAGGGCTTCGGCAGTGAAAACATGAGTGCAATGAAGCTGTTCCTGCCCTCGGCCGACAAAAGCGAGGTCATAGATTTTATTGTGGAGACGGCGGACAAGGCCGGCTCCAATCCCTGCCCACCGATCATCATGGGTGTGGGACTGGGCGGTACCATTGAGCAGGCGGCGCTGCTGAGCAAACGTGCGCTGTGCCGCCCCATGGACAAACGGAACAGCGACGAATTCTACGCTGATCTGGAGCGTGAGGCGCTGCGCCGGGTCAATGATCTGGGTATCGGTCCCCAGGGCTTCGGCGGACGCACGACTGCTCTGGCTGTGAATATAGAGACCTATCCCACCCATATTGCCGGTATGCCCTGCGTGGTGAACATGAGCTGCCACGCTACAAGACACGCGGAGTGCGAGATATGATCCGTTGAAGTTCAAAGGACATAGGCAGATTGAGAGAATAAGCTCCCCTTGATATCAAGGGGAGTTTTTTTATGCTTTACATGTGCAATAGAGATGTCAGTCTGTAGGGCTAGCGAAGTAAGTGTTTGTGCTTTGCAACTTTTACTTCGCAGTGCTTATTGCAATAGTGAATGATAAATGTAAAGTTAAGAAAATGTACAAATTATGTTGACTTTCTCACAAATAAATAGTATAATATGCTCAAATCTAAGTGAATGCTGTTTGGCATTTAGTTAGAAAAATACGACTGAGAAAGGAAGAAAAAACATGAAGAAAACAATGAGTATGCTTTTAGCGATTGTACTATGCATTAATTGTGCTCCGATTGCATTCGCCGCGGAAGACCAAAGCGATATTCCTGGCGTATTTGCAAGAAGTGTCAAAGACTTAGACAAAGTGGCCGTAATATCTGAGGAACATACTGCTGAGTATGATGTTGTTGAGTATGAGAGTTATCTTAGCGGAAGTAAAGTGGAAGTAGAAGAAAAAATTTATAATGATGGAAAACAGACTATTATATTTAGAGATTCTGTTGCTGGACTGACTAACACAATTGATATTATCGATAATAAAGCTTTTGTCAATGGAAATGAGGCAAAAATCATAGCAGTGGGGGAAAGAGCGGTCGTTCCCTTGCCTACTTCATATGTTGAAACGAAGGGGCCAAAGGCAGGAGCTGTGTACAGTAAATATTACTATACACAGAAGTATAATGTGTTACTTGGCATTAAATATGCGGACATGATATTTGAGTCATTTGTAACACTTATGGGAATGTATTATCCACCCTGTTCTGGAATCGCTGATGCGAGTAGTGAACTATTATATCAATATTTTACAAAGATGCAGATGAGCTATGAAAATGAGAAAACATGTTATGTCTTGGCTCATGTTTATACAACACCTAATAAAATTGATTCAGAGTATGAGTATTATATGTTTAAAAACTATTTTTTTACAAATGCAGATTATGAGGTCGAATGTGGTTATGTAGCTACGTATTGCTATCTTGATACGTATATTGGTGGTTAATGAGTTGAGCGGTGATTGAGAAAATGGCAATATTGAAAGAATCCGAGACTGTAACTGAGACGAGAAAACGTTATTGGCAGTTGAATGCTAATATACGTCATACAGTCTTGCTTGTTACCTTTTTGATGAGCCGTCATTTCCCAGTAATGTGGTCTGGTCTGTTCTTACTTTTTGCACCACTTGTGTTTACTACCATATATACATATAGATCAAAGAATCAGTTCGGCGGTAGGAAAGATCAATTTGCGTATATTTTTTACACCACAGTGATGACTTGGCTGATTGGAGCTTTCTATCTGATCCTTATTTTCCAGATAAGAAAAGGCGTGTTCACGCCCGGAGAGATTGACCCTTCGCGTGAGATCGCACCGCAGCTCAGAGGTTATTTATTCCAATAAACAGTAAAACAGCGGACGCTGCGGCGTCCGCTGTTCTTTTTGGGAGCGGCTCATATTCCCCGCTCCTTTTTTACTGCCCGTATATCCCGTCCGCAGAACTCAAGCGGCTCAAATTCTCCCTCGATGCGGGAGGCAATTTGGGGCGTATAGCGCCGGCGAAGCTCCTCGGGAGTGAGGTTTGTGCTGATGATCATGCTGCCTTTGGAGGCGATGCGTTTGTTCAGCAGGGCGTACAGAGCCGCCGGACCAAAGCTGCCGGGCATTTCCGTGCCCAGATCATCCAGGATCAGCAGGTCACAGCTGAGCATCCGCTGGACCTTTTCCGAACCGCTGCAATCTTCATAGCGGGAGAACTTCTTCTCTTCAAAGGCCTCAAAAGCATCGCCTGCGGATTCGTAGACCACGGAAAGGCCCTTTTCTGCCACGACCCGGGCAATACAGGCGGAGAGAAACGTCTTGCCGAGACCGGGGCCGCCCCGGAGCAGCAGATTGATGCTGCCGGGGGTGAAATGCTCCGCATAGGTTTTGCAGAAGGCAAAGATCACGGACATGCACTGCCGGGGGGAGACTCCGGTGCGGGGACTGCATACATCGTCATAAAGAGTCAGGTCAAAGTTTTCAAAGCGCTCGTTGCCGGCCAGCAGCAGGCTGGAGAGGCTTTTGGCTACCTCGCGCTCATACAGCTCCTTCAGGCAGGAGCACATATGACCCATGACATAGCCGCTGTCGCGGCATTTTTTGCAGTGTACGATCTCATCCAGATACTGGGCGTCGTAGCCCAGAGAGACCAGCAGCTCGGCCCGGTGCATCTGAATGTCCAGACTCTCCTGCTCAAGGGCCTTCAGATCGCCGCCGTGTCCCATGGCTGCGCCGAACACCTCTACCATGATCTGCTTCAGCCGTGCATCCATGGTTCGCACCTGGGGAGCGCGGCGGTAGACCTCGCTCCGCCGGCGCTGGGCCTCTTCCGTATTTGCCTGTTTGAGCTGTGCCAGCTGTTCTCTGGCCTGTGCCAATAGCTTTCCGTCCATGGCGTACCTCTCAGTTCTTCTTCATCTGATCCATGAGCCGCTCAATGCGCTGGAGCTCATTCTGTCCCGGTGCAGGGGTCTTGCCTGCGGCGCTGCCGGAAGCGCCGGTGCGGCCGGAGGAGATCGTATCGCCCTCGCGGATCTCCTGGGGCGTATGCAGGCCTTTGCTGTGCCAGCTGGAAACGATGGAATCCATATATTTCCACTGGAGCCGGCCGGTTTTCAGTACTGTGCGGTCATAGGCAATGGCCAGAGCATCGGCGTCAAAGCCCAGGGCCAGCCAGTTTTCTATGTATTTGCGCTCGGTGCTGCTCAGCTCCCGGCCGGCAATGCCGATGGCACCTTTCACGCGCTCGGCCTCGCTGTCCATCCGGGCCAGCATTTTCAGGTGGGCCTCGGCCATCTCCAGCGTGGTGATCTCCCGGTTCGCCCAGGCGTAGGCTTCCCGCTCGATCGTGCGCATGGACGGCCTGCGGCCTGCACCTTGGCGCTTTTCCGTGCGTTCCATGCAGTAGCCCACCAGCATGCAGATGACCTCCGGCGGCAGAGCCAGATAATCATAGATGCCGAAAAGGATCTTCAGCTCTGTACCGGTGAGCACCCGGCCCAGTGCGGACTGCACCTCGCCCGTCAGTGTGGCAAATTCCGTGCTGTCCATTGTGCGTGCATGCATCTCCTGCGTGCTGTATTCCGGCAGCTCATCCGCCGGAGCGGGAATACCGCGGATCTCCAGCAGGCCCAGACTTTGCAGGACGCCTGCGGCCTGAAGCAGCCTGTCCTTGGAAACGCCAAGACGCCGGGCGGCCTCGTCCGCAGAAAAGGAGCCCCCTCTGCGCAGCAGATATAGAAAGAGCAGCGCAGCCAGACCGTCGTGCCGGTCGATCAGCCGGTCGGCGTCTCCGGGAGAAATACAGACGGCCTGCTCCCGGGCAATTGTATATTTGATCTCGTTCATGTCTTTATCCTCAGTGTCCCGGTCAAAATATGAATGATTTGAAAATAATAGGGAATGAGGACATTATACCATTAAAATGCCCTTGTGGCAATGAGGAAGAATGTGCTATAATACGATGATATCTGGGTGATTAGAGAGGGAATGCAATGCTTGAGATCCTTTCGCCTGCCGGTTCTCCGGAGGGCGTTATTGCTGCCGTACAGAGCGGCGCGGACGCCGTCTATATGGGATTCGGTGCATATAACGCCCGTCAAAGGGCAAAAAATTTTACAGATGAAGAATTTGCAGATGCCGTGCGCTATTGCCGTGTCCGGGGCTGCAAGGTTTATGTAACGCTGAATACGCTTACGGCGGACAGAGAGCTGCGCAAGGCTTCCGAACTGGCCGTGCATGCGGCGGATGTGGGAGCAGACGCTATTCTTGTGCAGGATCTGGGCCTGGCGCGGGTGCTGCGCTCGCTGCTGCCGGATATGCCCCTGCACGCCAGCACGCAGATGAGCGTGCATGATCTGGACGGCGTGCTGGCTGCGGCGGAGCTGGGAATGCGCCGGGTCGTTCTGGCCCGCGAGCTGAACATGAAGCAGATCGAGTATATCTGTGCCCGTTCGCCTGTGGAGATCGAAGTATTTGTCCACGGTGCACTCTGCTTTGCCCATTCAGGCCAGTGCTATATGAGCGCGCTGATCGGCGGACACAGCGGCAACCGGGGCATGTGCGCCCAGACCTGCCGGATGGACTACAGCCTGGGCGGCCGGATGGACAATAAGCCCATGAGTCTGAAGGACAATTGCCTGATCCATTATGTGGACGAGCTGGAGCGCATCGGTGTAGCCAGCGCTAAGATAGAGGGGCGCGCCAAGCGTCCGGAATATGCGGCTATAGTTACCGAGATCTATGCTAATGCAGTCAAAAATAAAAAGCCGCCCACGCAGGCAGATATGGAAAGGCTGACCATGGCCTTTTCACGGCAGGGTTTTACGGACGGCTATTTTACCGGCCGGAAGGGTCCGGAAATGTTCGGCGTCCGTGAGGAGCCCGACCGGGATGCGGAGCGGATGTTTGCGGAGACGCAGAAGAGCTATATAAACAGCGAGATGCGCCGGGTTCCGGTGCGGTTCTATGCTGTTGTGGAGGCGGGAAAACGGGCCAGATTTGCAGTGGAGGATGCCGATGGGCATCATGCCACCGCTGAAGGCCCTGTTCCTCAGGCGGCGATAGCCCGGGAGCTGACCGGCCGGGCCGTGGGCGAGCAGCTCTATAAAACCGGCGGCACGCCCTATGCCGGCACGGAGATCAACTGCAAGGTGGATCCTGGCCTGTTCCTGCCGGCCTCGGCACTGAATGAGATGCGCCGTGAGCTGATCTCACGGCTGACAGAGCTGCGCAAGGCTCCGCCGCCGCAGAAATTGGGAGAATTTCCTCCGGCACCTCTGTCAGCGGCGGCACCCGGCACACCGCGGCTGATCTATCAGGTAACGCGGGCCGAGCAGCTCACGGAGGAGCTGGCACAGACCCGTCCGGGTTACCTGTATGTGCCGCTGGAGCTTCTGGCAGCTGAAGCGCCTCTGATCGCGCCGTTTGTGCGCGAGGGAGCTACAGTCTGCGCAGTGCTGCCCCGCGTGATCACTGACACGGAGATGGAGCAGGTGCGTGAGCTGCTGCGCCGTGTCCGCGGTCTGGGGGTGACGGAAGCAGTGGTCGGCAATCTGGGACATGTGGCTCTGTGCCGGCAGCTCGGCTTTGCAGTACGAGGTGATTTTGGCCTGAATGTCTATAATACCCATAGTCTGGAGGTACTGCGTACCGCAGGGATGATCTCGGCTACGGCGTCCTTTGAAATGCGCATCAGCCAGATCCGCGATCTGGTCAAGCCGCTGGATACGGAGATGATCGTTTATGGCCGCCTGCCGGCCATGGTCTCTGACCAGTGCATCATCAGGATCAGTGCAGGGCGCTGCAATTGTCAGAATAATCCGCAGCTGGCGGACCGGCATGGAAGCGTGTTCCCGGTCATCCGTGAATTCGGCTGCCGGAATGTGGTTCTCAATGCCCACCGGCTGTTTCTGGCCGATAAGCGGGCCGACTATGAAAACATCGGCCTTTGGGGCGTGCGCCTGATGTTTACGACCGAGAGCCCGCGGGAGTGCGTGCTCACGGCGCGGGCCTATCTGGGAGAAAGCGATTATCCCGCTACCAATATTACCCGGGGACTCTATTACCGGGGCGTTCGGTGATCTCTGCCGGGCGAAGCTCTGGAGGAAGCATTATGCAATTTGTTTTGGCATCAGCGTCTCCCCGGCGGCGGGAGCTGCTGAACATGCTGGGCGTGAAGGATTTGATCATCTGCCCTGCAAAGGGGGAAGAGATCATTCCGCCCCATGCCGGTCCGGCACAGACAGTGGAAACGCTGGCAGCCGGGAAGTGTGCGGAGGTGGCCGCCCTGTATGACCGCCGGAATCTGATTTTGGCGGCCGACACGGTCGTGGCAGTGGACGGCAGGATCCTGGGCAAGCCACGGACAGAGACGGAGGCGGAAGAGATGCTGCGCCTGCTCTCCGGACGTGAGCATTTTGTCTATACCGGCATTGCGGTGAAGTACGGCGGGCAGTCTGTTGTGGAGCATGAGAGAACGGCCGTGCATTTTCGCCCCATGACAGAACGTGAGATCCGCGCCTATGCCGCTTCCGGCGAGTGTATGGACAAGGCCGGTGCCTATGGCATTCAGGGCCTGGGCGGGTACTTTGTCAGCGGGATTTGCGGTGATTATTACAATGTTGTGGGCCTGCCGCTGTGCCGGCTGGGCGTCATACTTGGCAGATTGGGTGTTGATTTGATTTGAATTTCAAAAAATTCCTGCGCAGATACGGACCGAGGCTGGGCGCAATGGTTCTGTCTGTGGCTCTTATTGTGGCTGTGAGCGCACATTTTCTACAGGGAAAGGCCGGAGTGGTATCCAACACGGCCGGTGTGATCAAATCACCTGTGCAGAGTGCGGTCAGCACGGTCGTAGAGTGGTTTGAAAGCCTGTATGGCTATATTTATGAATATGACAAGCTGGCTGCGGAGAATGAATCGCTGAAGGCACAGCTGGCTGAGGCTCAGGAAGAGGCGCGGCTGAATGCCGAGGCGCAGGAGGAGAACGCAAAACTCCGGGATCTGCTGGATCTGAAGCAGAAGCATTCGGATTTTACCTTTGAGTCGGTCCGCATCGTTAACTGGAACAGTTCCAACTGGTCCAGCTCCTTCACGATCAGCAAGGGCGAGAACTATGATCTCCGGGTAGGCATGCCTGTGGTGACAGAAGCTGGTGAGCTTGTGGGGCAGATCAGCGAAATCGGTGATACCTGGGCTAATGTAAAGACCATCATTGATGTGGAGACCAATGTAGGCGTGCTGGTGGGCGAAGCGGGAAATGCCGCTATGGCTATCGGTGACTTTGCTCTGATGCAGGAGGGAAAATGCAAGATCTATCACCTGACTGAGGGTACGAGCCTGCTGATAGATGATGTGGTGCTGACCTCCGGCCGCGGCGGCGCTTTTCCGCAGGGGCTGGTCGTGGGCTATATCGATACGGTGCTGACCGAAGCAGGCGGCCAGATGCCCTATGGCGTTTTGCGGCCCAGCTGCGATCTGGACACCATTTCACAGATTTTTGTCATCACTGCGTTTGACGTAGTGGAATAAGCGGCGCAAAATGCTGCTTGTACAGCAAAGGAGGCAGCCCATGCTGCTTGAAATGATCGATTTGGATAAGCTCCGGCGCATTCTCGCGTATGCCGGAATCATGTTATTGGTTTTGATGGTACAGGAGATGTTCCTGTCCCGCATTACGGTTTTCGGCGTGCGGGCCATGATTGTACCGCTGTTTCCCGTAGCGCTCGGTATGTTTCAGGGCGGCTGGTGGGGCATGGGCTTCGGCCTGGCCTGCGGTATGCTCTGTGATGCCATGATGGCGGAATCCCTGATCCTGTTTACTGTGCTCATGCCTCTGCTGGGCTTCCTGGCCACAGCGGCAGAGCGCTTCCTGATCAGCCGCCGCCTAATCGCCTATTTTGCGGCCGGCGTCTGCGCGCTGCTTTTTACGGCGCTGGCCCAGGGCCTGCGGGTGCTGGTGCTGTACAATGGAGAGCCTCTGGCGCTCCTGCGGGTAGCACTTCTGCAGACCCTCTACTCCGTACCCTTTGTATTCGCAATGTTTTACCCGTGCCGCGCACTCTCTGAGAGGGCGCTGGCCTGACCTCTGGAAAGGACTAAAAATGGACAGATTCTTCAGCCGCGGCAGACTTGGCGTTCTGGGTCTGCTTTTGAGCCTGCTTCTGGGCCTCTATCTGCTTACCCTGTATAAACTGCAGATCGTAGAGGGCGCGGCTTATTATGAGAGCAGCACAAACTCGATCCCGACCACAAAGACTGTAAAGGCCGCCCGCGGCGATATACTGGACAGATATGGCCGTGTGCTGGTTTCAAACCGGACCTGCAACAATATTGTTATTGATGAAAAAGAGCTCTTTGAGCAGGATGACCCCAATGCGATCATTCTTCAGCTCATTGAGATCTGCGACAGCTATGGGCAGGCGCATACGGACACTATGCCCATAACCATGGAAGCACCGTTTGAATACGTTGAAAATATGACCAGCCTGCAGAGCTCCTTCCTCAAGGGCTATCTGGCCGGAAAAAAGCTCTCGGAGAATACCAGCGCTGTTGAACTGCTGGCCTACTGCCGCAATCGCTATAATATCGATCCCAGCTATGACAGCCGTCAGAGCCGCCTGATCGCCGGTGTGCGCTATGAGATCAACGGCCGTTATGAGGTGGGGACCTCCGCATATATTTTTGCCGAGGACGTAGGCATCGACCTGATCACAAAGCTGCTGGAGAGCGATCTACCGGGCTTTGATGTGGAGGTCTCCTATATCCGCGAGTATAAAACCAGCTATGCCAGCCATGTGCTTGGCTATACCGGCGACATGTCGAGCGAGGAATATGCCGAGTATAAGAATCAGGGCTACCGGATGGACGCTGAAGTGGGCAAGGACGGCGCCGAACAGGCCTTCGAGAGCTATCTCCACGGATCGGACGGCGAAGCCCGTGTGACCAAAACAGCTACGGGGATCGTGACTAATACCTCCTATACACAGGAGCCGGAGCCCGGCAACCATGTGTATCTGACCCTGGATATCGGTCTTCAGGAGGCGGCGGAGCAGGCACTGCGCTCCTATATTGCCAAGGAAAACGCAGAGCGCGAAGTGAATAACGCCCAGTATGAGGCGGTCGGCAATATGGAGGATATCAAGCAGATGATCACCGGCGGCGGCGTGGCCGTAGTGCAGGTGGATTCCGGTGAGCCTCTGGCTATTGCCAGCTATCCCACATATAATCTGGCCACGGTCATGGAGGACTGGAACGAGCTGCTGGAGGATGAGAACAATCCCCTGTTCAACCGTGCACTGAACGGTATCTATGCGCCGGGCTCGACCTATAAACCGGTGGTTGCCATGGCGGCTCTCTGCGAGGGGATCATTACGCCGAATACGACCATAACGGATGAACTGGAATTTACCAAATACGCCGATCAGGGCTATGCGCCCCGCTGCTGGATCTACGGCAAGGGCTCGCACGGCACGATCAACGTGACCGGCGCAATCGAGGTCTCCTGCAACTACTTCTTCTATACCATAGGCGATTTCCTGCAGATCGACCGCATCAATGAATATACCCGCAAGTTCGGCCTGGGTGAGCCTACCGGCATTGAGCTGGTGGAATCTACCGGTACGCTGACTACTGAGGAGTATAAGATGAAGCTCTTTGGCGAGCCCCTGTATCTGGGCGATACGCTTCAGGCTGCGATCGGTCAGGGCTGGCATCAGTTCACACCTCTTCAGCTTGCCAACTATATTGCCACGCTTGCCAATGGCGGTACCCGCTATTCGTGCAGCATCCTCAAGGGCGTGCGCAACTACGGTTATTCCGAGAGCCTGTTCGACCGAGAAAAACAGGTGCTGGGTACAGTAGATGCCAAGCCGGAGTATTTTCAGGCCATCTGGGACGGTATGTATGCCGTTGCCAACAGTCCCATGGGTACAGCTTATTCCACCTTCGGCAACTATCCTGTAAAGGTGGCGGCAAAAACCGGTACGGCACAGATGGGTGAGGGCTCCACCAACAACGCAATTTTTGTCTGCTATGCCCCTGCGGAAAACCCTGAGATCGCCGTGTGCGTGGCTATCGAAAAGGGCGGCGCGGGCTCGGCTGTTGCTGAAGTGGCACGTAATGTTCTGGACTATTATTTCAGCTTTAAAAACAGTTCTGTTACGATAGAAACGGAAATGAGTTTGCTGAAGTGAGTACAAATTTGTCTCCTTTCGCACAAAAATTTTAATTTTTTCGTTGCAGTTTTGGTGCGGATAGTGTATAATTATAGTCCAATTGTGCTGTTTTACGCATTTTTATAAATTAAAGTTTTGGATAACAGAAGGTGAACGAACGGTATGAATATTGCATTGATGGCCCATGATGGAAAGAAAGAACTGATGGTCCAGTTTTGTATTGCCTACTGCGGAATTCTGGCCGGGCACAATATATGTGCTACCGGTACAACGGCCCATCTGGTCAGTGAAGCAACGGGGCTGCCTGTAGCCCAGTACTTCAGCGGAGATCAGGGCGGCATTCAGCAGATCGGCGCCCGCATTGCTTACAACGAGATCGACCTTGTGCTGTATTTCTGCGACGCCAGCGGACGCACGGATTGCAGCGGCGTAAATGAGATCGCCCGTCTGTGTGATACGTATAACATTCCCTTCGCTTCAAATGTGGCCACGGCTGAGG
>CAKTGW010000001.1 GCA_934561725.1 uncultured Oscillospiraceae bacterium | reverse complement strand
AATGTATACATCTTCGGTGAGATAAAAGCGCATGCGGCCGTCTGCATCCGGACGGAGCAGAGGAGTGATCGCACTGCTGACCTCATCCGGCCGGCTCATTCGGCCGTTTTCCTGTACGGCGCCGCAGCGCAGCATAGTGCAGAGCGCGTCGATCAATCCGGAGCCGCATATTCCGGTGGCCTTTCCATTGCCGATAACTGAAAAGCGCACCTGATCGCCGTCTAGCCAGACGCGGCTGATGGCGCCGGCAGAACCGTCCATACCGCATTCGATCTCAGCGCCTTCGAAGGCGGGGCCCGCGGCGGTTGCGCAGCAGGTAAAGCCCTGCGCGCTGCCTACGCCCATCTCACCGTTGGTACCGATATCCAGAAAGAGCACTTCATCTGCACTTTCCGAAGCACCGGAGGCGAGAAGTCCTGCGGTGATATCACCGCCTACATAGCCGGCAAGTGCGGGGCAAAGGTAAAGAAGAGCACCGGGAGCAAGACCGGAAAACAGATCAGCAGCGGCCGAAGCTTCACCGAACAGCCTGAGCGTCCGGAAGGGTGCAACACCAATGCTTACCGGGGAGAGATGCATAAAAATATGTTCCATCACAGTATTGCCGGCAATAGAGAGCCTTGTGATCTCAGAGCGAAGCCGGCCGGCGTCCAGACAGCAGCGGTCTATCATCTCAGACAGCTGACGGCGGATCGCAGTGCAGAGCTTATCCAGTCCGTCAGCGGTTTCACAGATCTGGATCCGACTGATCACATCGGCACCGAAGGGACGCTGCGCATTGCGTCCGCTCTGTACGGAAAGACGGCTGCCGGTAGAAAGGTCATAGAGATAAACGGCAACTGTTGTGGTACCAATATCTACAGCGATGCCAAGGCCACTGCCGCAGGGGCGGATATTCTCAGCGCCGTGGGTCAACACCTCCATTTTGCCGCTCTCGGGTAAAATAACGGTACAGTCTCCATCGGGCGCGTAGCAACAAGCCAGAAGCTCCTGACTGTTGACCTGCTGCCGGGTACCGTCGGCAAGGGCCCGTACCGTACCGGTGACATGGACCCTGCATTGCTTGCAGAGCCCTTTGCCGCCGCAGGGGGCGTGAATGGAAGAGATCCCGGCGTTGCGCAGATTTTCCAGAATGCTCAGTTCACTCTGGCAGTTCAGTGTAGTATGTCGGCTGCCTTGAAAGACGGTCAGACAATGTGTAGGCATGGGAACGCTCCTTCTTTATTCCAACGGCAGAGGCTGTCCCTGCGCAAGGCTTTTTGGTACATCAAGGACCCGCTGATTTGTACTGCCGCGCCATTTCAGATTCAGGCTGCGCTGTTCCAGAATAAAAGGACCGTCTACCAGCACATCGCACAGAGACAGCAGCTCTCTCTGGGCCGGGGTGCCGGCAAGAAGCTGCTCAAAGGTCCAGCCGCTGTAGGCCCAGATGTTCAGTCCCTTTTCCCGAACGGCTTTTGCAATTTTTATGCAGTCCTCAGCTTGGGCAAAGGGCTCACCGCCGGAAAAGGTGACGCCGTCCGTCAGCGGATTTTTCAGAATAATGGTGATAAGCTCATCGACGGACATATCGCGGCCGCCTGAAAAATTATGGGTTTGTGGATTATGGCAGCCCGGACAGTGGTGCGGGCAGCCCTGAGTGAACAAAGTAAAGCGCAGGCCCTTTCCGTCTACAATGGAGTCCTGAATATAATTTGCAATTCTCATAATATCCCTCTTGTCTTATAAAGAAAGGCTGCAACCAATCAGGTCACAGCCCTTCCGGACGGTCAGATGCCGTGCTTTACACGGTCGTGTTCTTCGGCGCGCTTCGCGTTATTGAAACGATCCAGTGTGCCGACCAGATAACCGGTGATACGGCGGATGCGCTCAAAGGGAACATCGCCCTCTGTACGTCCGCAGCCCGGACACTGATCTCCGATAATGCCGGAAAAGCCGCAGACAGGGTCGCGGTCTACAGGATGATTGATGCTGCCGTAGCCGATGCCGCATTCCTTCATATAGCGGACGATCTTTTCAAAGGCCTCCAGATTATCTGTGGGGTCGCCATCCATCTCAATGTAGCTGATATGGCCGGCGTTGGTCAGTGCATGATACGGTGCTTCCAGCTTGATCTTTTCAAAAGCGGTGATGGGGAAATATACGGGGATATGGAAGCTGTTGGTGTAATACTCACGGTCGGTAACACCTTCGATCACGCCGAAGCGAGCCCTGTCCATACGGACGAAACGGCCGGACAGGCCCTCAGCAGGTGTGGCGATCAGAGAGAAATTCAGACCGGTCTTTTCGCTCTCGGCATCCATGCGGGCGCGCATATGCGCTACGATCTCCAGACCCAGATTCTGTGCCTGTGCGCTCTCACCGTGATGATGACCGATCAGCGCCTTGAGGCATTCGGCCAGACCGATGAATCCGCAGGTAAGCGTGCCGTGCTTCAGCACTTCACCGACCTCGTCGTCCCAGTCCAGCTTCTCGCTGTCAATCCAGACGCCCTGGCCCATGAGGAAGGGGTAATTTTTTACCTTCTTTTTGGACTGGATGGCAAAGCGCTCCAGCAGCTGGTCGATGACCAGATCAATCATGGAATCCAGACTCTCAAAGAAAACATTCAGGTCGCCCTTGGCCTTGATGGCCAGCCGGGGCAGGTTGATCGAGGTAAAGCTCAGGTTGCCGCGGCCGTTGCAGATCTCGCGGCTGGGATCATAGACGTTGCCAATCACACGGGTGCGGCAGCCCATATAGGCGATCTCAGTGGCGGGATTTTTTGGATCATAGTACTGCAGATTAAAGGGAGCGTCAATAAAGCTGAAGTTGGGGAATAGACGCTTGGCACTTACGCGGCAGGCCAGCTTGAACAGATCATAGTTCGGCTCGCCGGGATTGAAGTTAACGCCTTCCTTGACGCGGAAGATCTGAATGGGGAAGATGGCGGTCTCTCCATTGCCCAGACCGGCCTCGGTGGCCAGCAGAACATTTTTCATGACCATGCGGCCCTCGGGCGTGGTATCCATGCCGTAGTTGATAGAGGAGAAGGGCGTTTGAGCGCCGGCACGAGAGTGCATGGTATTCAGGTTGTGGATAAATGCTTCCATAGCCTGATAGGTGGCGCGGTCGGTCTCCTTGGTGGCATAATGATAGGCCAGAGACTGGGCCTTGCGCAGCTTTTCTTCATCGCCGTATTTTTCGATCAGCTTGGGCAGCTCAGCGGCCTGATAGGCCTCAATCCCGTCCAGCTTGGGGAAGAGGCCGGTTTCTGCCTCGACCTCAGTCATGATCGTGCGGAGATCATTGTCCGGATCCTCTATGTCCTCCCAGAGCATCAGGCACTTGGCCAGATTCTGGCGGTACAGGCGCTTAAAGGTTTTTGCAACGCCGTCAGCCATACCGTAATCAAAGTTCACAATGGCCTGTCCGCCGTGCTGGTCGTTCTGGTTGGACTGAATGGCGATGCAGGCAAGAGCGGAGTAGGAGGCAATATCGTTGGGCTCACGCAGATGGCCGTGCCCGGTGGAGAAGCCGCCCTTAAAGAGCTTTTGTATGTCGATCTGCGTGCAGGTGGTGGTCAGGGTATAGAAATCCAGATCGTGGATGTGGATATCGCCCTCGGAATGGGCCTTAGCGTGCTCGGGCTTGAGCACGAACATATTATAGAACTGCTTTGCGCCCTCGCTGCCGTATTTGAGCATAGTGCCCATGGCCGTATCGCCGTCGATATTGGCGTTTTCACGCTTGACGTCAGAGTCCTTGGCATCGGCAAAGGTGATCTCCTCATAGGTCTGCATCAGGCGGGTGTTCATCTCACGGCGTTTGCTGCGCTCGGCGCGATAAAGAATATACGCCTTGGCGGTCTGAACATAGCCGTTATCCATGAGTACGCGCTCTACCAGATCCTGAACATGCTCAACATCGGGGGTGGCACAGCCTTCTACCTCCAGAATGGAGCAGACCTCGCGGGTGAGCTGCTCTGCGACCTCCTGATTGCCGGGCTTATATGTAGCGGCAAAGGCTTTGTCAATGGCGCCGGAAATTTTTCTGGGATCGAAATATACTTCTCTGCCGTCTCTCTTTTTGATACGGGCGATTGCCATTTTATTCTCCTCCTGCAAAAATATAGGAGCTGGTCTGACTTGTGACCGGCGTCCTTAAAAACACAATATATAGTGCAATAAAATGCTTCAAAACACAATGTATATACTACAAGCAATAGCGTATTCTGTCAAGCGGTTGCAGATAAAAATAATGCCCAAAAAATACAGTAAAAAATCTCCCCAGCTTTGGGCTGGGGAGGTCTTGACAGATCAGAGACTGTAAAATCGCTTTGGAGTTGGTCGGTATTTTATGCCGGAGACGATCCCCATTGCGGCAAAGGTGGAAAAAAGGGAAGAGCCGCCATAGCTGAAGAAGGGAAGCGTCAGGCCGATGACTGGCATAAGGCCGATGCACATACCGATGTTGATGAAAACCTGAAAGGCCATGAAGGCAGCCATACCGAAGCAGATGAGACAGCTCATGGTGTTGTTGGAGCGCAGCCCCACCTGTACGCACCGGAGCACGATCAGCATAAGCAGCGCAATAATGAGAACACAGGCAATCATGCCGAGCTCCTCTCCGGCAGCGGCGAAGATAAAGTCGGTGTGCTTCTGAGAGAGGGCACTGGACTGGGTCTGTGTGCCGTTGCCCAGACCTGTGCCGGTGAGCTGGCCGGAGGCCAGTGCGATCTTGCTCTGGTTGGCCTGCCAGTTGATGCCGGTGTTCTGAGGGTCAATGGACGGATCGTATGGAGCCAGAATACGCTCACGGTAGTGGTCGGTGAGGATATGGGTCCAAAAGAAGGGGAAAACGGCGGCGATGCCGGCAATGCCGAAGGCAAACCAGTAGAGCTTCAGTCCGGCCATGAACAGCTGAACAGCGAAAATCGCAAAGAAGATCAGAGCAGAACCCATATCGCGGGTGACTACGAAGATCAGACCAACAAGAATACCAAAGTGCAGGACCAGTTGGAGAACGGACAGGGGGGCATTCAGGTCGCGGTATTCCTTCAAATAAGTAATGTGCTTGGCCATCAGAACGATAAAAATGATTTTGACGACCTCTGTGGGCTGTATGCCGATACCGGCGAAGCGCAGCCAGGCCTTGTTGCCCGTATCTCCCTCAACGCCGAGGGGGATCAGGATCAGGATAAAGCCTATGCTGAACAGGAAAAGGTACATCCAGTAATCGGCAATGATATCCACGTCCAGAAGAGTAAAGACAACATAGAGACAGATGCCTATAAGAAATGCGATCATCTGCACAAGAATAAAGCGGTAGGAGTTGCCATAGCTGGCTGTTGCACTGGAGATAATGACCATACCAAACATGGTGCAGATGCAGCACAGAGAGAACAGATACATATCCGCATGGCGGACAAAATCGCGGATAAAGGGAAAATATTTGCGCATATTCAGCCTCCTTCAAAAAGGCGCGAACTAATAAAGGTATAATAGCACAAAACGCCGCATTGCGCAATGTGCTTTTGTCTGCTATAATCCAGGTGAATACAAAACGGGGAGTGAAAAAAGCATGGGGATCCATGATCATCACAGAGACCGCCTGCGGCGGCGCTTTGCCGCCGGCAGCGAGGGCTTTGAGCCCCATCAGCTGCTGGAGCTTCTGCTGTTTTATTCTGTACCCCGGGCGGATACAAATCCGGCGGCACATGCTTTATTGGATACCTTCGGCGGCTTGCGGGAGGTGCTGGATGCACCGCTGGCCGAGTTGAAAAAAGTACCGGGGATCGGTGAAAACTCTGCACTGCTGATCAAGCTGATCCAGCGCATGGCAGTGGCCTATACCGAACCGGACGGGCAAAAGGCACTGATTTTGCATTCCAGCGCGGATGCAGGTGCCTATCTGATGCCTAAGTTTTTGGGTGAGCGGGATGAGGTGGCTTATCTGCTGTGTCTGGACGCCAAAGGAAAGCTGCTGGGGTGCAGCGAGGTGGGCAGAGGCGGGGCGTGTTCAACAGAGCTTGATTTCCGCCGTGTGGTGGAAACGGCGCTCAGCCGCAATGCAGTGGGCGTGATCCTGGCTCATAATCATCCCAGCGGTGTGGCGCTGCCCTCGCATTCCGATGAAATGACTACGCGGAATCTGCTCCGGACGCTCCGTATGATGCAAATCACGCTGATGGATCATATTATCGTGTCTGACCGGGACTGGGTGTCCATGGCGGACAGCGGTATGCTGTCCGGCCTGTAATTCAGGCCTTCAGGCGATAGCGGGGGCGGGCGCGGCTGCCGGTGGTGGAAAGAACGCCGCGGCGGATCAGAGAATGGAGAATCTCGCGGGTGCGGCTGATACTCAGCCCGAGAAAATCTGCGATCTCGCGGCTGGAAGCAACCGGGTGCAGAGTTAAATATTCGGTCAGGCGCAGCTCCCGGGGATTCAGCTGAACCAGCGGCATCAGGAAGCGGGTCTGCTCAGGTGAGAGATTTTCGGTGATCTCCGGCTGCGGCAAGCCTTCAGCGGCAAAAATGCGGCGGATCCGGCCCAGACCACCGCCGGAACCACTGCCCAGACCGGCAGCGGAGAACAGGGCAATCAATGCGCGGTTGCGGGGGGCGGCAATGCCGTCGCAGGCCGCGGACGAGGGCTCAATGGCAAAAACGCCGGTGTTTTCAATGCAGATACAGTCCTGCTCATTGATGATGCGCACGCCGCCGCTGCGGTAGTCCGCGTGGAGCACGGCATTCAGAAGCGCCTCGCGCAGGGCCTGTACGATCAGACTTTTTCCCCGGCAGCGCTCGCGAAGCCGGTTGGAAACGCGAAGATAAAAATCCAGGAGATTTCCGCTCCAGGCACCAATGCCGCTGCGGAGAATAAAGCTGGTTTCCCTGTATTCCAGTGCAAATTCCGGAAAAACAGTATGTATGGCATCAAGCTTGCCCAGTGCCAGAAGACCGGCAAAGGTGGGATGGCCATCCTGAACGGCCATCAGCTGTTCAAGAAGCTGCGCATCGTCCAGTTCTGTGTCGATACGGCCGCACAGCTGTGCAACCGTGCCGGCGTCCAGCGCCTGAAGGGAAAGGCTCTTTACCGGGGCTGAGTCCCAGGCCGAACCGGCGCGGGAGCGGAGCATGGCGTCTACTTCTTCCGGGGAACAGTGATAATCGCCCTCGCCGCTGCGGCGGTAAGAGCCGCCATATACGTCGCCGCCAATGTAAATCGGCCGAAGCGCCTCCGGCGCGCGTGGGACGTTAATGACCACGATGGGCTTATCCTGGGCGAAGACAATGCTGACGTCTTCCGGCGCGAGAATGTTGGCGCTGGCTGCGCCGCCGCGGAGCAGACGCCAGAACTCGCTGACCAGTGCTTCGGGCGCTGAGAGGGGGACTGCGCGGAGGCTTTTGTCCGGCGCTTCAGCCACACCCAGAAGAATCATGCCGCCAAAGGAATTGGCGAAGGCGGAATAGGTCTCCCATATGCTGTGCGGCAGACCGCCCCGGGCCTTTTTTGCCTCTATGCGATTATTTTCGCGGTATTTGCCCAGATCGTTGAAGTCAAGCATGGGAGGGCCTCCTCTGTTTGATATACTTACATTTATTATAATGTGCGGAAGAAAAAAGACAAGTGCTATAATGAACGCCCATGCAGGCTGAAAAGCTGCATGGGCGTTGTATATACCCTTGCTTGATAAAAGGGGCGGAGCGTAGCTCTCCGGTGTTCTTATCCTTGTCAGGCGAAGGGAACGGGCTTACAGCAGACCGCCGTATTCTGCAATGCAGTAGGGGGCGGTGTAGGTAAAGGGCAGCACTGTACCGTCCTTCAGAGTTATGTCTACGGTCAGGACAAGCTCGATCACGGGCAAACTGCGGTTGGCGGATGCACTGTATTCATAGCGGTCGGCCAGTCCCTCAATTCGGGCGGCATCCCATTGGAAAGTGACAATGGCATCGGGTGCTTTTACATTGGCATATGCCTTGCGGCTCTCGGTGCTCTTGGCAATCAGCTCCTGATAGGCGCTGGTGGTGTTGGTGCATTTCATGCTCAGAGACACACCATTGGCAGTGACGGCGGTGATATTGATGCGCCGCACATCATATTTGCTGCCTACAGCCGTGAGGAAAAGAACACCGCGGTCTGCGTAAACGCTTTCCATGCTGGCGCTCAGCCCAAAGGGGAGCTTGCGCTCTGCGGTGTCATAAGCGCGCAGAACGATCGTAGCAGCCTCACTGCGGCGGATCTTGCTGCCGGGATTGAAGCAGCCGAGATCATCACCGGTGATAATGCCGCGTGCATACATGTCCAGTATGGCATCGGCACAGCCGCTGCTCTCCACATCGCCGTAGTCGGCAATAAGGGCGCGGAGGCCGACCGTATCGGCTTTGCCCTCTTTCAGCAGCTTTTCAACAGCCCGGGCGGTGTATTTTGCAGCTTCGGCCCGGGTGATCGCGGTATCCAGACCGGATTCGGTCAGATCACTTTCCGTGCATACACCGCTGGCGTATGCAGCGGTCAGTACACCGGATGCCCAATGGCCGCCGTCTGCGGGATAGCTTTCGGTCCCGGTCAATGTTTTCATCAGAACAGTGAGAAATTCACCGTTGGTAATGTTACCGTCAGGACGGAAGGTGCCGTCGGCATAGCCGTTCAGTGCATTCATTCCGGCCATTCGCATGACGTTTTCATAGTACCAGCTTCCGGAACGCACATCGCTGAAGGACGGTGCAGCCAGTGCGGGCAGTCCCAGAGAAAGAATCAGACAGGTAACGAGCAGCAGGGAAAGTGCTCTCTTTTTCATAGGGTCCATCTCCTTTTTACGCGAAATATGACAAAGTGTCACAAACGAAAGCTATTATACCCCATAGCGGTGTGTTTTTCAATAGAAAGAAGGTGTTGTTCACAGTTCTTTAACTTGTTGCTGCGTACTTGACAGCCCGGATGGGATGCAGTATAATTGGCACGTTCATCGGAGGGTGAGCCATATTGAAAATGGCGACCGGATAAGATGTTGGCTGAAATGCCTGCGCTTATCCGGTCTTTTTTTGTTATGGAGAGGTGCTTTATGGAAAAAAAGAATCAGTTTACAGAAGGGAACATCATGCCGGCGCTGATTGCCTTTGCACTGCCGGTTCTGCTGGCGTTGTTTTTGCAGACCATGTATGGTGCGGTGGATCTGTGGGTAGTCAGTAAATATGCGCAGCCGTCGGATGTTGCGGCGGTTTCCACAGGCAGCTGGATCATGCAGCTGATTACCACATTCGTTGTGGGGATCGCTATGGGTACGACTGTGCTGCTGGGCCGCCGGATCGGGGAAGAGCGCCGGAGGGAGGCAGGCTGTGTCATGGGTACCAGTATTACGCTTTTTGCAGTGATGGGCGTTGGCATTACTCTGATCATGGAGCTGGGCGCTCCGCTGCTGGCACGCGTGATGCAGACACCCCAGGCTGCCTTCGGCGCGACAGTGGACTATGTTCGGATCTGCTCGGCAGGTACGCTGTTTATTGTAGCGTACAATGTGCTTGGTGCGGTATTCCGGGGGCTGGGTGACTCTAAAATGCCGCTGCTCACGGTATTTGTGGCCTGCGTGGTCAATATCACGCTGGATCTGCTGCTGGTGCGGGGCTTTGGCATGGCGGCAGCCGGAGCGGCTATAGCTACGGTGGCAGCGCAGGCGTTGAGCGTGTTGTTTTCACTGGCGGTGATCCTGCGCCGTGGTCTGCCGTTTCCCTTTGGACGGGGCATGCTCCGCCCGGATATGAAGCGCATGAGCGAGATCCTGCGGATCGGTTTTCCCGTGGCCTTTCAGGATCTGCTGGTCAGCATCTCTTTTTTGGTGATCACGGCGATCGTGAATGGGCTGGGTGTTGTGGCGGCTGCGGGCGTGGGGATCGCAGAAAAGCTCTGCGGATTTATTATGCTGGTCCCGTCGTCCTTTAACCAGTCCATGGCAGCGTTTGTTGCACAGAATATCGGTGCACAGAAGCCGGAACGGGCGCAGCGTGCGCTGCGCTGCGGTATAGGGCTGTCTCTGCTGGTGGGCGTATTTATGGCCTGGCTCTCCTTCTTCCATGGTGATGTGCTGGCAGGATTGTTTGCTCAGGAGGGGCAGACAGAGGTTCTCCATGCGGCGGCGGAGTATTTGCGGGCCTATGCCATAGACTGTATGCTGGTCTCCGTCATGTTCTGCATGATCGGTTATTTCAATGGCTGCGGACGCACAGTGTTTGTTATGCTTCAGGGAATTATCGGGGCTTTCGGTGTGCGCATACCGGTGTCCTTTCTCATGAGCCGTATAGAGCCCGTATCCCTGTTCCGGGTCGGACTGGCAACGCCCTGCTCGTCCTGCGTGCAGATCCTGCTGTGTGTGGGATATTTTATCTGGCTGCGCCGTAGGGAACTGCTTTGAGGCTTGATTTTCGTCAGAGAAGGATGTAAACTGAAATATCATGAAAGGAGCCTGCTATGGATAGAGTCGAACTGAAACCAAAACTGCTGTTGGGAACGGCCAGCTCCGCTACCCAAAGCGATGGCGGCGATTTTGGACACACCTGGAATCTTTGGTACAGCGCCGGAAAGATCCGGGACGGGGCCGATCCTGCCATAGCGGCCGGACACTGGGACCGCTGGCGCGAGGATGCGATCCTGATGGCGCGGATGGGGATAGAGACCTGCCGCATGAGCATTGAATGGGCGAGGATCGAGCCTGCTGAGGGACAGTTTGACGAATATGCCATAGATCGTCTGAAGGAAGAATTGATGCTGCTGAACGGGCTGGGGATCCGGCCGCTGATCACGCTGCATCATTTTACAAATCCGCTGTGGTTTGAGGCCGGCGGCGGATGGACTGATCCTAAGAATATCATATATTATCTGCGCTATGTGGAACGCGTGATCCGCCGGCTCGGTCATCTCTGCGATGATTATATTACGATCAATGAACCAAACATCTATGCCATGAACGGCTATCGCGAGGGGAACTGGCCGCCGGGAAACCGGAACCTGAATACGGCCATGACGGTCATGTCTGTTATGGCGGCGGCGCATATCCGGGCTTACAGGCTGATCCATCGCCTGCGGACGGAGATGGGACTGACGGGGACGCGTGTCGGCACAGCGCTGCATATGCGGGTGTTCGCACCCAAAAACAGGGCGAACCCTGCGCATAATGCAGCTGCATCCATGGCGGAATGGCTGTTCCAGACGCTGCTTGCCGAGGCGGTAGCCAAAGGGCGCTTCTCTGCACCGCTGCGCAACTTTGCCAGAGTAAAGCCCGGACGGTACTGCGATTTCCACGGTCTGAATTACTATAGCCGGTCTACGGTTTCCGGATTGGCGGACGGAGCAAGACTGCACAGCGCCAAAAGCGATCTGGGCTGGGAGATTTATCCGCAGGGGCTGATCCAGTGTGCGGAAAAGCTGATGCGGCTTTGTTCGCTGCCGATCTATATTACGGAAAACGGTGTCTGCGACAACAACGATGCGTTCAGATGCAGATTTATTTTTGATCAGCTCACGGCAATCAACCGGTCATCGCTGCCGATCGAGCGCTATTATTACAAGAGCTTTCTGGACGAATTTCAGTGGCTGGACGGCATGAGTGCAAAATTCGGACTGGTTGCCGTAGACCCTGTTACGCTTCAGCGTACAGTAAAGAAAAGCGGGCGGTTTTATTCCGCACTGATCCGGGAGCATACGGTGACGCCTGAGCTCTATGAGCAGTTCGTAGCCATGGAGAGCTACCATCATTAATATGTCCGGTTTCCTTAATTGAATCATGTAAAATCATAATAGTGATATAAAAGGCTCCCCTTGATTATCAAGGGGAGCCTTAACATGCTTATTTACATCAGCTCTCTACAACGATGGAGGTGGCGGTAAAACCTGTAGAGGAGGTATAGCTGCCGTAAACGGTAATGACCGTGTCAGTTTCCAGAGCGCTGATCTTGATCGTTTTTCCGGAGAAGGAGATGATCGTGGCAGAGGAGCCGTCGATGTACAGCAGCTTGCCGTTCAGCAGGGCGGTGATCGTTTTGCCGTTGACAGCCAGAACGGTGGCGGTGAGCTTGTCGGAAGAAACCGCTGCGCTCTCCAGCTCAACCTCTGTGATCACAGAGCCGTAGATCACAACAGTGATCTTATCGCCAATGTGAATGTCGGAGGCAGAGAGTGTTTTGCTTCCGCTGTATACACCGACCAGCGTGTCCAGCTGATAGGTGACCTCATCATCGTCGCTGTCGGTCAGAGTCCAATAGGTACCGGCGGCAGTGGTGGTGATAGAGCTGAGTGTTCCGGTCAGACCCTTTTCGGCAGAGGAAGCCGTGATCGTTTTTACAGCGCCGGACACCGCATTGACAGTAACGGCATCGCCTTGAGCGAGGCGGTCGATGGTGATCGTGGTGCTGCCGCGCTTAATGGTGGGCAGGGCAGTGATGTCCAGCAGGAAAACATAGACAACACCGGAGCTGTCCTCAACCTTGAACTGGACAGTCGTATCATAGATAATAGCGCTGACCTTTCCGCTGAGTTCATAATCACCGGAGACGGCATAGATTTTGGAGAGAGACTTTCCGTTCTGCTCAGCGATAACAAACTGTCCCTTGCTGAGCTTGGCCAGACCGCTGGAGTTGCCTTCCAGATAGACCTTTGCGCTGTCGCTGACCTTATAGCGGTCATTCTCGCCGGTAGAGTAATCATAAATACCAAGCGTATCTCCACTGGTGGAGGTCGCCACAGAAGAGATGCGGCCAATGATGTACTGAACATCGCTGTCACTGGTGATGGAGAGTGCGGTGATCTTGCCGTCGATAGAGCTGAGCTCGGCCAGACAGCCGACATAGGTGTAGCTGAGAGACTTCTCGGCACCGTTGATCATGATCTTCGGATCGCTGGACAGCTTATATTCACGGAGCTTACCGTCGAAGCTGCGCAGCTGAACGGTTTTTGAAGAGATGTTTGTAAGGATGCCGCTCAAGCGGGTCAGGCCGGAGTAGCCTTCAACCTCCATAGTGAGTTCCTTATCCTCGGCGTAATCCAGAGCACGGGATACCAGAGTCGCGGCTATGGCGCGGGTGACGGATACATGCGGGGTGAATTTGCCGTTGTTGTCGCCGGTGATAATGCCCATATCCACCAGCAGCTCAATATAGCCCAGATGTTCTTCGGCAATATCCGCCTTGTCGCTGAAGGTCAGCTTGCTGCCGTCCAGCTCTTCGGCGTCGTCAGTCAGTCCCAGAGCGCGGATCAGGAATACGGAGAGCTGTTCCTTTTCGATCTCCTTTGTGAGATCCATGGTTTTCAGCTCGCTCTGTGTGATGATGCCGGCGGCCAGGCAAATGGCGGCCTGCTTATAGGCCCATTTGTGTGTGGCGGGGACGTAACGCTCGGCAATATCACCGTAATCGCTGTAAATAAAGTCCAGCTCATCATCGCTCAGATCGTAGAAGCGGGAAAGAAAAACCAGCGCTTCACAGCCGGTGATGGCATTTTCGGGCTTCATGGTACCATCCGTATAGCCGGACAGATAACCGCGGTCGTGCAAGTCGTTCATATAGCTTTCTGCCCAGTGGCCCTTCAGATCGGAAAAGCTATCCACTGCAGCGGCAGGCAAAGCCAGTGAGAGAAGCATCACCAAGGCCAGAACAAGGGAGAGCAGATTTTTTGTTTGTCTCATTGCTGTATCCTCCTGATTTCCTGAATCAAGTTTACTATATCACACTGCTGTCTCTAAATCAAACACAAAGGGACGGGCAAAGGAATATATTTTAGACGCGTATGCATGAAAAAAGTTCCCAGACGCGGTGAAACATGGGAGTGGCATTTGCCGCATGTTTCTGTTATACTCGAATCAACTATATATCAGGAAGGGGGCGGGAAAATGAAGATCTATGAAGTCCGGGAGCGGACTGAACCGCTGCTCGGGCAGCTTTTGCGGATTTGGGAGGATGCGGTCAGGGCTACGCATCTGTTCCTGACAGATGCGGAAATAATGCGGATCAGAGAATATGTGCCGCAGGCGCTGGGACAGGTCACACATCTGGTCGTTGCCGAAGGAGAAGCAGGGGCGCCTGCCGCATTTATGGGCGTGGACGGAGAACGGCTGGAGATGCTGTTCCTGTCACCGGCGGTACGGGGCAGAGGATTGGGAAGGCGTCTGCTTCAATATGGGATCGA